>NZ_JAOQJV010000016.1:0-41491 GCF_025567415.1 Dorea ammoniilytica | reverse complement strand
GCTATATGGATCCGGTAATGATGGTGAGAGTGGTTATGAAGGAGTGGTTTATAAGAATGTGATTGGTACCTATCTGCACGGACCACTGCTTCCGAAGAATCCAGAAGTCTGCGATTGGCTGCTCGCAAGAGCTCTGGAACGGAAATATGGAAGTGCTGATCTGTCACCATTAGATGACAGTCAGGAAAAAGAAGCAAATGCTTATGTATATGAGCGCTTTTTGGGTAAGTAGAAGCACCGACAAGCTTATGAATATATAACTGTGAAGGGTTGTTTAATGTTTCTGCTCACGTTGTTTTAAGAAACACAGATACTCGTAAGCATCTTCTTTCTCAGCAAGAGAAAGCGTGCGGTACACTTGAAAAATCTGCCTGTCAAGCATTCTTTCGGCTTCAGGCATGGAATGGAGCACAATTGGTTCATCGGTGCTGTCTAATAGATAATCAACGGATACCTGGAATGTTTCGGCAATGGCTGTCAGCTTTTCATAAGAAGGCTGACGGTTTCTTGTTTCATATCCGGCGATCGTGGCTCTTGCAACATTAATCTGTCTGCCAAGTTCTGCCTGTGTCATATTGTGTTCTGCGCGAAGAGTCTTAAGTTTCTGTGGGAGAGACATGCGATTACCTCCTGTGATAGTGAGTCTTGATCATCAAGTAAATAATTTTTACATATTTTACCAGTTACTATGAGAAGAAAGTTGAAATGTGTCGAATAGCAACCATGTTGCGCAACAAAGTTGCGAAACAGCACATTTTGAGGCGGTAGAAATATACTGTAAACAAAGTAATCGGAAACGCCGTTGACACAAGATACAAAAAAAATTATAATTTATATACAGATTCTGTCCGAATGTGGATAGACTATAAGGAAAAGATACCGAGAGGATGGATATATATATGTTTACACAAGAACAAGAAGTAAAAAGAAGCAAAGAATGGAAAGTTGTGATGGCAATTTCTTCTATATTGATTATTGTAATTGCAGTATTTTTCCTGTTTCGGATGTTTCACTCGAACCCATTAGAAGGAACCTGGGTGAATGAAGAGAACGATATGACACTGAAGATTAAAGGTGGTACTACTATGGTTATGGAAGTGCCGGGAGCATTGGATGGTAATGATATGGAACTTCAGTTGAAGTACACCATTGATCGCAGTGAGAAGATGATTACGATTGAAGTAGATGATGCGGAGATTCAGAAGGCTTTAGATAATTCAGACGGTACCCTCACAGAGGAAACTGTGAAGAATGAAGCAGATCAGATTACATCCAGTTATGATTACAGTGTAGAGCAGGATGAGATGACACTGACAGAGCGGGAATATGGTGATCAGTTGACATTTGTAAGAAAATAAAGAGAATGTACCCCTCTACAGGAGCAGGTGGAGAACCAATGCCAGTAGAGGGGTCTTTATGTAAGAGGTTGGCCAGATGAGTAAGATATTTTTTGATGTATTTCCAACATTAAAAGTAAATGATGAGATCAGAATGTTGTTTGAGAGCGTACAGGTGGAGAAGGTTTCAACCAACAGACAGCGAGATTTTATTAATGTATTTTTGTTTTCAGATCATCTGATCCAGAAAAGACATATTTATTCGATGGAAGGTATGATCAAAGATCAGTTATTTGCCAGAGTGCCTGTGAGAGTGACGATTTTTGAGCATTTTCAGCTGTCAGAACAGTATACGCCAGAGAATCTGATGCGAGAATACTATGACAGCCTGATGTTGGAAGCTGCGCAACGCAGCGTGGTGGAGAGCAATATGCTGAAGACGGCAGAGTATACGGTGAAAAATGATAAGACCATCTGTCTGAAGCTAAAGGATACGGTAATTGCCCATGGCAAACAGGAAAGTATCGTCTCATTGATACGTAATGTCTTTGAAGAGCGCTTTCATGTTCCGGTGGAGATTCAGGTAGAATATGAGGAAGTGAAGGATAGCAAGCTGAAGTTCAATGAATCCAGACTGCAGCAGGAAGTGAATGCCATTATGGAGCGGAATCATGCACTGCATGAGGAGAGAGCAGAGCAGGAAAAGGAAAAAGAAGAGAAGGCAGAGAAGAAAGAAAAAACGACGATCGACAAGCCAAAAGAGAAAGAAGCAAAACAGCAGAAGCAATTTGCAGGAACTGGTAATAACAGTAGTGGCGGCAATAGTCAAAAATGGCGTGGTGGCGGCAGAAGTGGTAGTTTTTCTTATCGTAAGTCGGATGATCCGAATATGATTTTTGGACGTGATTTTGATGATGCGGCGCTTGAACTCAGCACGGTCGTTGGAGAAATGGGTGAGATTACCATCCGTGGAAAGGTGATCAGTTTCGAAGCCAGGGAAATCCGTAATGAGAAGACGATACTGATCTTTGCAGTAACGGATTTTACAGATACCATTATGGTAAAGATGTTTGTGCGGAATGAACAGCTTCCAGATCTTCTGGGAGATATTAAGAAAGGCGCATTCCTGAAAATCAAAGGTGTGACGACTATTGATAAATACGACGGCGAGCTGACTATCGGTTCGGTAATGGGCATTCGTAAGATTCCGGATTTTACAACCAGCAGGGAAGATACCTATCCGGAGAAGCGGGTAGAACTGCACTGCCATACGAAGATGAGTGATATGGATGGTGTGTCGGATGTGACGGACATTGTAGATCGGGCGCACCGATGGGGACACAAAGCGATTGCAAT
Organism: Dorea ammoniilytica; assembly: GCF_025567415.1. Classification (NCBI taxonomy): domain Bacteria; kingdom Bacillati; phylum Bacillota; class Clostridia; order Lachnospirales; family Lachnospiraceae; genus Dorea; species Dorea ammoniilytica. The sequence continues at coordinate 38,798 of NZ_JAOQJV010000016.1, read as the reverse complement.
CACGGATCATGGTGTGGTACAGGGATTTACAGACGCTAATCATTACATAGAACGTCTGGATAAAGACGATCCGTTTAAGATTATTTACGGTGTGGAAGCATATCTGGTAGATGATCTGAAAGAAGTGGCGATCAATGAAAAAGGACAGGCATTAGATGATGTGTTTGTGGTGTTTGACCTGGAGACCACTGGATTTAGTCCAATCGCAGATAAGATTATCGAGATTGGTGCGGTAAAAGTGCAAAATGGTAAGATTACAGAGAAGTTCAGTACATTTGTCAATCCTAAGATCCCAATTCCATTCCGGATCACACAGTTAACCAGCATTACCGATCAGATGGTTATGGATGCACCGGATATTGAGACTATATTACCGCAGTTTCTGGAATTTGTAGGAGACGCGGTGCTGGTAGCACACAACGCCAGCTTTGATGTAGGATTCATTGAACAGAATATGCGTTATCAGGACATGACACCGGATCTGACATCTGTGGATACGGTAGCGATGGCGCGTATCTTGATGCCGACATTGTCGAAGTTTAAGTTAAATATTGTGGCGAAAGCGTTGAATATTTCGTTGGAGAATCATCACCGCGCGGTGGATGATGCGGGAGCGACAGCAGAGATTTTTGTAAAGTTTATTGATATGCTGAAAGAACGAGAAATCTATGATTTGAAAGGACTAAATCATTTCGGAGAGCATAATGCAGATTCTATCCGTAAGTTACCGTCTTATCATGCGATCATTCTGGCAAGAAATGATATCGGACGGACGAATCTGTATACATTGGTGTCCAAGTCGCATCTGGAGTATTTCGGAAGGCAGCCCCGTATTCCGAAGAGTGAATTTTCAAAATATCGGGAAGGGCTGATTTTAGGAAGTGCCTGCGAGGCGGGTGAATTGTATCAGGCAATTCTGAATGACAAGTCTGAAGAACGGATTGCAAGGATTGTAGATTACTATGATTACCTGGAAGTACAGCCTCTGGGCAATAATAAATTTATGATTGGCAGTGACCGTATTACCAAGGTCAACAGTGAGGAAGATCTGCGGGAGATCAACCGTAAAATCATTAAGCTTGGTGAGAAATTTAATAAGCCGGTTGTTGCTACCTGTGATGTGCATTTTCTGGATCCGGAGGATGAGGTCTACCGTCGGATTATCATGACAGGTAAAGGATTATCAGATGCAGATGATCAGGCACCACTGTATCTGCATACGACGGAAGAGATGCTGGAAGAATTTGAATATCTTGGTTCGGATAAAGCACATGAGATTGTCATTGATAACCCTAATATGATTGCTGACTGGGTAGAGAAGATTGCACCGGTTCGTCCGGATAAGTGTCCGCCGGTTATCCCGGATTCGGACAGAATGCTGCGGGAGATCTGCTATAACCGAGCCCATGAGATGTACGGGGAAGATTTGCCGGAAGTGGTAACGGAACGATTGGAACGAGAGTTAAATTCGATTATTTCCAACGGATTCGCCGTAATGTATATCATTGCACAGAAACTGGTATGGAAGTCTAATGAAGACGGCTATCTGGTAGGATCGCGAGGATCGGTAGGATCTTCATTCGTAGCGACTATGGCAGGTATCACGGAGGTTAATCCGCTGAGTCCGCATTATTATTGTGATCACTGCCACTTTAGTGATTTCGCTTCCGAAGAAGTGAAGAAGTACGCCGGAGGATGCGGCATGGATATGCCGGACCGGAATTGTCCGGTGTGCGGTAAGAAGCTGGTGAAAGCCGGATTTGATATTCCGTTTGAGACATTTCTTGGATTTAAAGGTAATAAAGAGCCTGATATTGACTTGAACTTTTCCGGTGACTACCAGAGTAATGCACATAAGTATACAGAGGTTATTTTCGGCGATGGACAGACTTATCGTGCCGGAACGATCGGTACCCTGGCAGAGAAAACAGCTTATGGATTCGTAAAGAATTATTACGAAGAGCGAAATTCCAGAAAACGAGTATGCGAGATTGACCGTATCGTACAGGGGTGTACCGGAATCCGACGAAGTACCGGTCAGCATCCGGGAGGTATTATCGTCCTTCCGCTGGGTGAGGATATTAATTCTTTCACGCCGGTACAGCATCCAGCTAATGATATGACAACGGATATCGTAACCACTCATTTCGATTACCATTCCATTGACCATAACCTGCTGAAACTGGATATCCTTGGACACGATGATCCGACCATGATCAAGACTCTGGAAGAATATATCAGTTCTCCGGCAATGGATAATGAATATAATGAAACAGATAACCGTTTTAATGCAACAGATATTCCACTGGATGATCAGGGCGTAATGTCCTTGTTCCTGAGTACGGAGGCACTTGGTATTAAGCCGTCAGATATTGGAGGATGCCCGGTTGGATGTCTTGGTATTCCTGAGTTCGGTACAGATTTCGTTATTCAGATGGTAGTGGATACCAAGCCAAAGACGCTGTCTGACCTGATCCGTATTTCCGGTCTGTCACATGGTACGGATGTATGGCTGAACAATGCGCAGGAACTGATCCGAAGCGGAAAGGCGACGATTTCTACCGCAATCTGTACCCGTGATGATATTATGACATATCTGATTAATAAAGGAATGGACAGTGAGGAATCATTTACCATTATGGAGCGCGTCCGTAAGGGTACTGTTGCCAAGGGCAAATGCAAGGAGTGGCCACAGTTTAAAGAAGACATGATTGAACATGGCATTCCGGAATGGTACATCTGGTCCTGTGAAAAGATCAAGTACATGTTTCCGAAAGCGCATGCAGCGGCGTATGTTATGATGGCGTACCGTATTGCATATTGCAAGATCAATTATCCGCTGGCGTATTATGCGGCATACTTTGGTATCCGAGCAGATGCATTTTCCTATGAACTGATGTGTCAGGGTAAAGAACGGCTGAATTTCTATATGAGTGATTACCAGAAACGGTCCGATTCACTGTCGAAAAAGGAACAGGATACGCTGAAGGATATGAAGATCGTGCAGGAAATGTATGCACGTGGATTTGAATTTCTGCCGATTGACTTGTACAAATCAAAGGCATCACGTTTTGAGATTGTGGATGGCAAACTGCTTCCGCCTTTTTCAAGTATTGACGGTATGGGTGAGATTGCGGCAGAAGCGGTAGAGGCAGCAGCGGTAGACGGACCGTATCTGTCGAGGGATGATTTCCGTCAGCGGACGAAGGTCAGCAAAACGGTCATCGATCTGATGAATGATCTGGGAATTTTCGGTGATCTGCCGGAGAGTAATCAGTTGAGTCTGTTCGATTTATAATGGTAAATATAAGAGGTGTTTAAACATGGAGAAACAACGTTATAAAGGCATTCTGTATATTATATGCTCGGCATTTTGCTTTGCCCTGATGAACATGTTCGTCCGGGCAGCAGGCGACCTGCCGTCTATACAGAAAAGCTTTTTTCGTAATCTGGTCGCATTTGTATTTGCAATGATCATATTAAAGAAGAACGATATACCGTTCCGGTGTAAAAGAGAGAATCTGAAGTATCTCTTAATCCGGTCGATCTGTGGTACACTGGGAATCTTGTGTAATTATTATGCAGTCGATCATCTGGTGCTTTCGGATGCATCCATGCTGAATAAGATGTCGCCGTTTTTCGCAGTGATCTTCAGCTGCCTGGTACTAAAAGAAAAGGTAAATGTGCCGCAGGCGCTGTTCGTGATCGGAGCATTTTTAGGGAGCTTGCTGGTAATTAAGCCGACATTTTCCAATATGGATCTGTTCCCATCGGTGATCGGTCTGCTGGGAGGTCTGGGGGCCGGTATTGCCTATACTTACGTAAGAAAAGCAACATTGCATGGCGAGAAAGGACCGTTTATCGTGTGCTTCTTCTCAGCATTTTCCTGTCTGGTGACCTTGCCGTTTCTAATCTTTGATTACCACTATATGAGTCTGACACAGATCGGGACTCTGCTGGCAGCAGGACTTGCGGCAGCAGGTGGTCAGTTTACCATTACGGCAGCATACAGCTGTGCTCCGGCAAAAGAAATCTCAGTTTACGATTATTCGCAGATCATATTCGCAGCAGGACTCGGATTCTTTGTATTCGGTCAGATTCCGGATCTGTTAAGCTGGATTGGCTACGCAGTCATCTGTGCAATGGCAGTAGGTATGTTTTTTTACAATAACCGCAGAATAGCGGCATAAATAATAGCAGGGTTGAGGCGCAAATAATTGTTGATCAGAGAAGTGGATTCAGTTGACGTGTCGTATATGTTGTGATAAGATAAATGCACTTCAAATACGATACGAAAAGAGAACGGTTTATGGGTGACATTATGGGTGTACTTTTTCTGGTTATCCTTGCGGTGATAAGTTATACAGATATTAGAAGACGGCAGATTCCGAACTGGTGCTGCGGGTGTATCGCAGCACTGGCAGTCATTTCGGATGCCGTCTTTTTTAGTGCGGAGATATTTGACTTCGAGATATGTCAGAAGCTGGCTTTTTCAGAAATATTTGCAATGAGTCTGACGGAACGGATGCTGGGAGCTTTGTGTGTTAGTGTGCCAATGCTTGGAATTACGGTGCTTGCGCCAGGCAGTTTTGGAGGGGGAGATGTGAAGTTTATGTGTGCAGCCGGGGCACTGCTTGGATGGAGGCATATCCTGTGGTCGGCGGCAGCGGGGATTTTTTCAGCAGGAGTGTACGTACTGTATCTTCTGATAATAAAAAACACAGGACGGAAAGCGGAATTTCCGCTCGGACCGTTCCTGTGTCTCGGTATTGCTGTCAATATTTTGACTGAAATCTACTGACAGGCAGTCATCTTGTCCAAAATCTGGAGAAACTGGCTGATCTGTCCCTGTATTTTTTTCTTTTCTATGGCAGATTTATTCTGCTCCAGATAGTTATCGTACATGGCACAGAGCATGCCATAGGCGAATTCCCGGTTCTGTGTCCACTGAAAGAGCATCCAGTTCATGGCGTGTGAGTGCCAGTATTGCTTCGGAATTCCACTGGATTCCAGAACTTCGATATGAGATCTGGCTTTTTTGGCAAGTTCGGCAAATTCTGCAAGCCGTTCCGGTTCCGTCTCCTTGCGTCCTGCAAGCTTGCGTATATCGAGCTTGTGCGCTGACTTTGGATAGAGCACTTCTGCACCCATGACAGTCAGTTCGTTTAACTTATTAGCTGCTTCCCAGAATGGCGCAAAGTTCGGCGATAATGGTCCGGATTGGCGTGAACGGTTGCTTTCGCCAGGCGTTCGTCTGCGGATCGGATTACGGATACGGCGATCGTATACACGGCGTTTGTCCGGATTACTCAGTATCCTGTAAGCATACAGAATATTCTGAATGTAAGTTGTTGTATCGAACTTGCTGTCTATATTGGCGTCAGGGTGCAACTTCTTCACCAGGAAATTCTTTGCGTTGGTGATTTCTTCATCCGTTGCATCCATGGGAACGCCCAAAAGATCATAATATGTACATTCTTTCATGTATGAAACTCCCTCTGATTGTTATTTATACCCATCTAATATCATACGTCAGATTCCGACCGAAATCAATACCGGAAACCGTTGCCTGATAGGAAAAGATAGAGGTATAATATATAACAATGTCAGGATCGAATTGTGAGAGTGCATAGCACGGAGCAATCTGCAAGTATTATAGATAATACAGTGGAAGGATAAATATGGTGAGGATATGAAGTATTCACAGATTACAGAATGGTGTCATGAGATTATTCGTACACAGGCGAAACGGGAAGGATTATATATTGATGCTACTATGGGAAAGGGCGCAGATACGGCATTTTTGTGTGAACTTGCAGGAGAACAGGGGCATGTGATTGCGTTTGACATTCAGGAAGTTGCATTGGATTATACAAAGAAAAGACTGGAAAATGAGAACCTCATCGGTCGTGCAGAACTGATCCTTGATGGGCATGAGCATATGGCGCGATATGCCGGCGAAAAGACGGTTGATCTGATCTGCTTTAACTTTGGTTATCTTCCAGGAGGAAATCATGAGATTGCTACCAGAGCGGAGACCAGTGTGCAGGCGGTGGAAGCGGGACTGAGTCTCCTGAAGTCAGGCGGAATGATGTGTTTGTGCATTTACAGTGGTGGAGACACTGGATTTGAAGAGAAAAATCGGTTGATGGAATATCTGAAAAATCTTCCGGCAAAAACATATACAGTGATTGTGAATCAGTATTTCAACAGAGTAAATCAGCCTCCGATTCCGGTCTTTGTGTGGAAATCGTAAAAACACTCGTTTCGCAAATTAATGCTTTAACTTATAAAAGTGTTGTGATATACTAAATTAAGTATTATCCGTAATATTACGGAATAGAAAGGATGAATGAGATGGCAGAATCTAAAAAAGTGATCATGCTTGGTAATGAAGCAATCGCCAGAGGTGCTTATGAGGCTGGAGTCAAAGTGTCAGCAGCATATCCTGGTACACCAAGTACTGAGATTAGCGAATATTTGGTACAATATAAAGAAGACTTATATTGTGAGTGGTCTCCGAATGAGAAAGTAGCTACTGAAGTAGCAGTAGGAGCATCTATTGCAGGAACAAGAGCTATGTCCTGTATGAAACATGTGGGATTTAATGTAGCTGCAGACCCTGCATACAGCGTGTCTTATATGGGAGTAAATGGAGGCTTGGTTATTATCGTGGCAGATGATCCGGGACTTTACAGTTCGCAGAATGAGCAGGATACCCGGATGGTTGCCCGCGCAGCACAGCTTCCGGTAATCGAACCTTCTGACAGTTCAGAAGCAAAAGAATATATTAAGATGGCATTTGAACTGAGTGAGCAGTTTGACAGACCAATCGTATATCGTACGACTACAAGACTGGCACATTCTCAGGGACTGGTTACCCTGGAGGATCGTAAGGTGCCGGAAGATAAACCATATGTAAAGGATATCCGCAAGACGGTTATGATGCCGGGTAATGCAAAACTTCGCCATATAGAGATTGAGAAGCGTAATAAAGAACTGGCTGAGGCAGCTAACACACTGCCGATCAACCGTGTAGAGATGAATGATACGAAGATTGGAGTTATCACCAGTGGTATTCCGTATCAATATGTAAAGGAAGCACTTCCGAATGCATCTGTCTGTAAGCTGGGTCTCGTGAACCCGCTTCCGAGAAAGATGATCGAAGATTTTGCTTCAAAAGTTGATAAGCTTTATATTGTCGAAGAATTGGATCCGGTTATTGAGGAGCAGGTGAAGTCATGGGGCATTGAGTGCGTCGGTAAAGATATCTTTACTGTACAGGGCGAATACAGTGCAAATATGATCCGAGAGAGAATTCTTGGAGAAACGTTGGAGATCGATCAGCCGGCAGCAGTACCGGGAAGACCTCCGATCCTCTGTCCTGGATGCCCGCACAGAAGTGTATATTACACATTAAAGAAGCTGAAGATGCATGCAGCAGGTGATATTGGCTGCTACACACTGGGCGCGGTTGCACCGCTTAGCGTAGTAGATACGACCATGTGTATGGGTTCCAGTATTTCAACTTTGCATGGTATGGAAAAGGCAAAAGGCAAGGAATATATTAAGAATTGGGTAGCTGTGATCGGCGATTCTACATTCTTACATACTGGTGTGAATTCTTTGATGAATATGGTCTATAATCAGGCAACCGGAACGGTTATGATCCTTGACAATTCAACGACAGGTATGACCGGGCATCAGGATCATGCAGCTACAGGTAAGACTCTGATGGGAGATCCGACTTACGCAATTGATATTCCGGGACTCTGTCGTGCAATGGGCATTAAGAATGTCGTTGAGGTAAATGCATTTGACATTGAAACACTGGAGAAGACCATCAGGGAAGAAGTAGCAAAGGACGAAGTATCTGTGATTATCACGAAGTCACCATGTGTGCTTCTCAGTAAGGAAAAGAAACCGTTATATACTGCTCACTCTGACAAATGTAAGAAATGCGGTATGTGCATGAAACCGGGATGCCCGGCAATGACAAAGAATGCAGATGGTACTGTTTATATCGATGATACAATGTGTACAGGATGCGGACTCTGTGAGAAATTGTGTAAATTTAATGCGATAGAACTGGTAAAGGCAGGTGAAGAATAATGGCAACAAAGAATATTATGATCGTAGGTGTAGGCGGTCAGGGAACTCTGCTTACCAGCCGTATTCTCGGAGGACTTGCCATTGCATCCGGATATGATGTGAAACTTTCTGAGGTACATGGCATGGCGCAGAGAGGTGGAAGTGTAGTTACATTTGTACGCTATGGAGAAAAGGTAGCTGAGCCGATCGTAGAGGAAGGACAGGCAGATGTGATTATCGCATTTGAGAGACTGGAAGCCAAACGCTACGCACATTTTCTTAAAAAAGATGGTGTGCTGATCATCAATGACTGGCGTATCGATCCGATGCCGGTAGTGATCGGGGCTGCTGAATATCCGGAGAATATTATTGACGATCTGAAAAAAGATCACAAGGTCTACACAGTCAATGCGACAGAAGAAGCTAAGAAACTGGAGAATTCACGCGTATTTAACCTGGTTGTACTGGGAATTGCAGCACAGCATATGGACTTTACAAAAGAACAGTGGTATCAGGTAATTGAGAATACTGTTCCTCCGAAGACAATTGACATTAATAAAAAAGCATTTGATGTGGGATATAATTTATAGATGTCAGCATCATTGATAGGCAAAGGAGAGAAAAGATGGCAAAGGTATTATTAGAAGACTGGAAAGAACAGTACAGAGATGAACGGATTGAGCGTATGAGCCGGGATGAGATGTCCGCACTCCAGAGTGAACGACTGGTAAAACAGGTAAAGAATGTATATGAGCATGTATCATTTTACAAGAAGAAAATGGATGATCTGGGAGTGGAGCCTGGAGATATCAAGGGTATTGAAGATATTACGAAACTTCCTTTTACAACCAAAGAAGATCTGAGAAATAATTATCCATTTGGACTGTTGGCCGTTCCGAAGGAGAAGATCACCCGTGTACAAGGAACTTCCGGTACAACCGGTAAGCTGACACTTGCTTCTTATACAAACAAGGACGTAGAAGTATGGGGAGAATGTGTGGCAAGAGGACTTACCATGGCAGGACTTACAGCAGAAGACAGATTGCATATCTGCTATGGGTATGGACTTTTTACAGGAGGTCTCGGTCTGGACTTTGGAGCACGTGCTCTCGGAGCAATGGCAATTCCGATGTCTTCCGGTAATACCAAGCGACAGCTGATGTGTATGGAAGACTTTGGCGCAACTGCATTTGCATGTACACCGTCTTATGCGATGTATCTGGCAGAGGCTGCCCAGGAAATGGGAGTCATTGACCGTCTGCAGGTGAAGACAAGTATTAATGGCGCAGAGCCATGGACAGATGAGATGCGTAAGCAGATCGAAGACATCTTTAATATTAATACCTTTGATATCTATGGATTATGTGAGATTACAGGTCCCGGAGTGGCTATGGATTGTATTCATCACAAGGGACTGCATGTATACGAAGATCATTTCTATCCGGAAGTACTGAATCCGGCAGACCATACACCATGTGCAGATGGGGAGACAGGAGAACTGGTATTTACCACGTTGTCAAAAGAAGGTATGCCATTACTTCGTTACAGAACTAAAGATCTGACAAGTATCGATCACAGCACCTGCGAATGTGGAAGAACGCTTCCAAGAATCCAGAAGTTCACCGGACGTACCGATGATATGAAGGTTATCCGTGGAGTCAATGTATTCCCGACACAGGTTGAGACAGCGTTGTTGTCTATGGGTGGACAGGTTGCACCTCACTACATGTTGATCGTAGACCGTGAGAATAATCTGGATGTTCTGACTGTTATGGTAGAGGTTACAGAAGAGTACTTCTCTGATGAGATCCGTAAGATGGAAGCTCTGAGAGAAAGAGTCGGAGCTGTGCTGAAACAGGCACTTGGAGTAGCAGTAAAAGTGAAACTGGTTGAGCCTAAGACAATCGAGAGAAGCGAAGGTAAGGCAAAACGTGTCATTGATAACAGAAATCTGTAATAGGAGGAAATGAGATTATGAGTATAAGTTATACAGTACAGCAGTTGTCTGTATTTTTGGAAAACAGAGCAGGACGTCTGGACGATGTGCTGAAAGTATTATCCGAAGGTGGAGTTAATATTGTAGCACTGAGTCTTGCAGATACTGCTGATTATGGTATGCTGCGTATGATTGTGTCCGATCCTCACAAGGGACGTGTGGTACTAAAAGAAGCAGGAATTACTGCAATGCTGACAGATGTGATTGCATTTCGTGTTGCACATGCCACAGGATCATTGTCCAAGGCAATGCATCAGTTGGTAGAAGGTGAGATCAATATTGAGTATATGTATGCGTTTGCTAATGGTATTGATGCGGCAGCAGTACTTAAGAGTGATGAGCCAGGCAGAGTAGTAGATATTCTAACAGGATGCGGATTCACTGTATATAGCGCAGACGAGGCATATAGCGCAAACGTATAAGCTAAGGAAGAGTTTGATATCATGGATTGTGATGGTCTACTGGATTTATCGGTTCTACTTAGATAGATGAAAACAAAAAAAAGAGGTGTCGCAGAATCATCTGAAAAATGATTAAGCGATGCCTCTTTTGCGCATTCGCATGTATGCTTTTACATATTAATTTAATCTTTACCTAAAAAGTCAATAAATTTATATAAATAAAAGGTACATTACCGATCTGAATGCGGTGCTGATTAACATTTAACAACGTTAACAGCCTGTGGTCCTTTAGCGCCATCTGTTACATCAAATTCAACAGCCTGACCTTCTTCTAATGATTTAAATCCATCCATAGCGATGCCTGAATAGTGTACAAACACATCGTTGCCGGATTCATCAGAAATGAAGCCGTAGCCTTTCTGATTATTAAACCACTTTACTGTACCCTTGCTCATTGCAATACCTCCATAATCCATAATATGATTTGAAAAACACCTATAGATATATTAAAAACAATCTATAGAAGATTCCAATTAACATTATCATGTATTACTAAAAAAGTCAACGAAAACACGTTGGAAAATGTGACAAATTAACAAGGTGATACAATAAGGAAATATTGTTTTGCTTGACGCATTTTGCAACAGCGTGTAAAGTAAAGAGAGACACGAAAAAGGACGGTAGAATATGATTACATTGACTGGGAAAAAGGTAGCCGAAGGTATTGCAGTCGGAAGGCTTACCTTTTATAAAAGGGGAAAAAAAGAGATTCGCCGGATCTATGTAGAGGATGCAAAGAAGGAAGTTCTTCGATTTAAAAAAGCATGTGAGAAGGCAGTTCAGGAAATTAAAGAATTATACGCGGAAATGACCAGAGAGATTGGCGAGGCGAATGCGGCAATGTTTGAGATGCAGCTGATGGTTCTGGAAGATGTGGAGTATATTGACAGTGTCAATAATATTATTATGAACCAGAAGTTTAATGCAGAGTATGCAGTAAAAGAAGCAACGAACCGCTTCATCGAAAAATATGCACCGCGTGAGGCAAGTTATGTCAGAGGACATGAAGCAGATGTGCATGATGTGGCGACACGTATTTTGCGTATTCTGTCACGTGTCCGCAGGGAGAAACTTCTGACAGATGATACTTTTATCATGGCGTCCAGGGATCTGTATCCGAGTGAAGCAGCACAGCTTGATCGTAACAAAGTACTTGGTATTGTGACTATGTATGGTACGATTAATTCTCATACAGCTATGCTTGCGCGGACGAAGGAGATTCCGTCAGTTATCGGTATCGGTGAGGCATTAAAAAAAGAATACGAGGGTAAGATGGTCATTATTGATGGGTTTGAAGGCAAGGTATATATTGAGCCGGATCAGACTACAATGACTAAAATGCAGGAAAAGCAGAAGATGAATCAGCGTAAGGCTGAGACATTGGAGCGCCTAAAAGGCAAGGAGAATGTAACACAGAGCGGACAGAAGATTGATGTCAGCGCTAATATTACCAGCAAAGAAGATATTGAGAATGTGATTCGTAACGATGCCAATGGTGTTGGAATGTTTCGAAGCGAATTTATTTACATGGAATCCGGAAGTAGATTTCCGACGGAGGATCAGCAGTTCCAAATCTATAAGCTTGCTGCAGAATCTATGGGAACCAAACGTGTAGTAATCCGCACGGCAGATATCGGCGGTGAAAAGGCAGTAGACTGTATGGAGATTCTGGGAGAGAATAATCCGGTAATGGGGTATCGTGGTATCCGGGTGTCATTAGACAAGGAAGAGATGTTTAAGACACAGCTTCGAGCAATCCTTCGAGCATCGGTCTATGGCAATCTGGCAATTATGTTTCCGATGATCAGTTCAATTGAAGAAGCGATTGCTGCAAAGAATGTGCTTGAAAAGGTAAAGCGTGAACTTTACGAAGAGAAGATTGCTTATGATGAGAATATCCAGGTGGGTGTAATGATTGAGACACCTGCAGCAGTTATGATCAGTGGAGAACTGGCAAGAGAGATGGATTTCTTCAGTCTGGGGACGAATGATCTGACACAGTATACACTGGCAATGGATCGTACTAATCGGAGAATTGCAGGATATTATAATCCAAAGCATCCGGCCCTGATTAAGATGATTCGTATCGTGGCGAATAATGTACATCTGGAAGGCAAGCGGATTAGTATCTGTGGTGATTTGGCAGCAGATTTGTCCATGACAGAGCAGTTTATTAATATGGGTATTGATGAATTGTCAGTAGCACCCTCTCAGATCCTTGCACTTCGTAAACATATCCGTGAATTGAAATAGTACTTATAAATGGCAATAAGGATAACTAATAAACAGGTTCATTTACTTTATGGACCTGTTTTGTTATGCTAAATATATCTTATTTTTTGAACATGAGTGAGAGAAAAAGGAGGAGACACATGTTAGAAAAATTTTTCAAACTAAGTGAGAACGGTACGGATGTCAGAACTGAGATCGTTGCCGGTATTACAACATTCATGACAATGGCGTATATCCTTGCTGTCAATCCAAATGTCCTGTCGGCTACAGGTATGGATCACGGTGCTGTATTTACTGCGACTGCACTGGCATCTCTGATCGGTACACTGTTGATGGCACTGCTTGCAAATTATCCGTTTGCACTGGCTCCTGGTATGGGACTGAATGCATATTTTGCATACACAGTTGTACTGGGAATGGGCTATACATGGCAAGTAGCTCTGACAGCTGTATTCGTAGAGGGTATTGTGTTTATTGTCTTATCCCTTACCAATGTGCGTGAGCAGATTTTTAATGCGATTCCAATGAATCTGAAGTCAGCCGTAAGTGTGGGTATTGGTTTGTTTATTGCATTTATCGGACTTCAGAATGCACACATTGTAATCGGTGGAGCAACTTTGGTAGAGCTGTTTTCACTGGATGGGTATAACTCATCAACAGGTCTGGAGGCAACTGCCTCTGATGTTGGTATCACGGTACTTCTTGCAATTATCGGTGTTGTGATCACTGGTATTCTGGTAATCAAGAATGTAAAGGGTAATATCCTGTGGGGTATCTTGATCACATGGCTGCTTGGCATTATCTGCCAGTTTACAGGTCTATATGTACCGAACCCGGATGTTAGCTGTTACAGCTTACTGCCAGATTTCAGCAACGGACTTTCTATCCCAAGTCTTGCACCAATTTTTGGCAAACTCCAGTTTGACGGTATATTTACATTAGACTTTGCAGTGGTTGTCTTTGCATTCCTGTTTGTAGATATGTTTGATACGATTGGAACGCTTATTGGGGTATCTTCTAAAGCTAATATGCTGGATGAAGAAGGTAAGCTTCCACAGATCAAGGGAGCACTCCTTGCAGATGCAATCGCAACAACTGCAGGAGCTGTACTTGGTACATCTACAACTACAACATTTGTGGAGAGTGCTTCTGGTGTAACAGAAGGTGGTAGAACAGGACTTACTGCAGTTACAACAGCAATCCTTTTCGGACTGTCACTGTTCCTGTCACCAATTTTCCTTGCAATTCCATCATTTGCAACAGCACCGGCTCTGATCATCGTAGGATTCTACATGCTGACCAATGTTGTTAATATTGATTTTAATGATATTGCAGAAGCAATTCCTTGCTATATCTGTATTCTGGCAATGCCGTTCTTCTACAGCATTTCAGAAGGTATCTCTATGGGAGTTATCTCATATGTAGCATTGAATCTGATTACCGGAAAGGTAAAAGATAAAAAGATCAGCGGTCTGATGTATGTACTGGCTGTACTGTTTATTCTGAAATATATCTTCCTGTAAGAAGTAAAGAAAGCGAAGATAATTATAAGAGCATCCTGAATCGTGTTTGTGCGATAAAGGATGCTCTTTAATTTTTAGTATTACGGAGGGGGAGCCCGCGTAGGATCAGAAGTTTGATAACCGTTTTAGCGATAGATGGTATTTTCCGTAATCAGGATAGACACGGATTGATCATGTTCTTCACAGCTGACTTCGTCAAGCAGTAGCTGTTCTCTACAGAGTGCCGCAGATGGAGCAGTAAGCTTAGCAAGTGTCCGGTCGTAATACCCGCCACCATGTCCAAGCCGTCGCCTTTTGCGGTCGCATGAGAGGCATGGAACGATAGCGAAGTCAATGTCTGCCAGATTTACCGGCGGACAGTGTTTGGCTGGTTCTGGAATGTTATAGAGTCCGGGAATCAGATCGTTAAATGATGTGATTTCGTAAGGTTCCATGATGCCTTTGTCAATGCAGCGCGGAACAGCAGTGCGTTTGCCGTCAGCCCATGCTTGTTTAAGTAGTCTGCGTGTGTCCACTTCTTTTTTGACACTGACATAACAGAAAATCATGGATGCATTCTGGTATTCTGGAAGAGTAATGATGGATTGGAAAATGAGCTGATCGGAGGAGTAACAATAAGTGGGTGATGATTGTTGGAGGCGACTGCGTATCTCATTGCGCTGCGTTTTTTTATCGGTAATACAGTTATTCATATTCATTTCCATTTCCTGCCTTTCTGCTAATAGTATCTGGAGAAATATAAAAAATGTCAAGAGAATTTGCCAGTTGAGGGGTGTAAGTTGACAGATTCTTCCAGATAGAGTACAGTTCAAAGTGGAACAAATAATACAGATGAGGTGACAGACTATGTTAAAAGTAGACAACCTTACATTTGAAGTAAATGAAGAGGGTAGAAAACGCTGTCTGGTGGATCATATCAGTTTTCAAGTAGAAGACGGAGAGATGCTTGTTATAACTGGACCTAATGGCGGCGGCAAGTCAACGCTGGCTAAAGTGCTGGCAGGAATTGAAAAGGAAGATAGCGGAGAGATTTTTCTGGATCAGGAGAATATAACAGAGTATGATATTGATCATCGTGCAAATGCAGGAATTGGTTATGCATTCCAGCAGCCGCCGAGATTTAAGGGTATGACTGTGAAGCGTATGCTGTCTCTTGCGGCAGGGAAGGAACTGACAGAAGAAGAAAGCTGCAGACTTCTGTCTTCTGTAGGCCTATGCTCGGCAGACTACATGAACCGTCAGATGGATGGTACATTGTCCGGTGGAGAAATGAAACGCCTGGAGATTGCAACTGTGCTTGCTAAGGAACATAAGGTCAGCATTTTTGATGAACCGGAAGCAGGAATTGATTTGTGGAGTTTTTCGATGTTGATCAAACGTTTTGAAGAGATCCATCAGGAAAAGAAAGAATGTCTGATTCTGATTTCGCACCAGGAGAGAATTATTCGAATGGCAGATAAGATTATGGTGATTGAAGATGGAAAAGTAAAGCAGTACGGTAAGAGCGAAGATGTTCTTCCAAGCCTGTTTCAGCAGGAAAAATGTCAGAAATGCGTAACAGGTATGGAAGGAGGTGTCTGCTAATGGTACAGTTAGATGCAACGACACAGGAAGTATTGAATCGGATCAGTGAAGAATTTGCACAGAAAGGTGCTTATAATCTCCGACAGAATGGAGTCGCATTGTGTCATGGAGACAGTGAGCATATCAAGATCCGTAAGAAAGAGGACAAACCGGGGATTGATATTCTGATCGATGGAGATACCAAAGGAGAAAGGGTATTTATTCCTGTTGTGGTCAGTGTATCGGGAATGACAGACCTGGTCTACAATGATTTCTATGTGGCAGATGGTGCAGATGTAACGATTGTGGCGGGCTGTGGTATTCATAACAGTGGCTGCAATGAAAGCCGTCATGATGGCATTCATACCTTTCATGTTGGAGAAAATGCAAACGTAAAATATGAGGAGAAGCATTATGGAGAAGGTAATGGTACTGGAAGTCGTGTGCTGAATCCTGTGACAAATATTGAGGTTGGCCGGAATTCGGTGTTTACTATGGACACTGCACAGATTAAAGGTGTGGACTCTACTGTGCGTGAGACGAATGTTGAACTGGCGGAGGGTGCAAAACTCTATGTATTGGAGAAGCTGATGACAGACGGAGAACAGAAGGCAGAATCTAATATTGAGGTATGTCTGGAGGGTAGCGGCTCATCAGCACAGATTGTATCACGCTCCGTCTGTAAGGGGCATTCTTTACAGACATTCCATCCAAAAGCTGTGGGAAGAAATAAATGCCATGCACATATTCAGTGTGATTCCATCATTATGGATCAGGCGCATGTAGGATCTATTCCTGAGATTCAGGCAGAGCATGTGGATGCGGCAATCATACATGAGGCTGCGATTGGCAGAATTAATGATGAACAGCTTTTGAAGCTTCGTACATTAGGAATGACAGAAGCGGAAGCGGAAAATGTAATTATCGAGAATTTCCTGAGTTAGGTATATGCAGAAAAGCTTTGTCTTAAAAGGGCAGAGCTTTTGTGTTATATAAGGGTTCGTCATGCAGAAAAGCACAAATGATAAGAATCAGCATATGGTAAACGAGAAGTTTATTTTATGGGAGGTTCTTATGAAAAAGAAATTGCTTTCTTTGTTGTTGGCATCAGTGATGGTGGTCGGCATGGTATGTGCCTGTGGTTCTGATAAATCTTCGGAGACCAGTCAGACAGTAAAAGATACAAAAGAAACAGAAGAGAAGAAACTAGTGTCTGTAACGTTGAATGAGGTGGCACATTCTATCTTTTATGCTCCGATGTATGTGGCGATTGAAGAAGGATATTTTGAGGATGAAGGCATTGAGCTGACGCTGGTTACCGGTTTTGGAGCGCGCCTCCCAGACAGAGACGCACTACAAAAAATCAACAAACTTGATCGTAGAGTCTTCATTCAGGTGGATCTGCTTGATCGTGGATCGCCAGAAGGCTCTGCGGTTCTCAGGAGACAGAGAAACATATAATGTCTTAAAATCAGACTGCAGCAGATCTTCCAGGAATGACAGGTCACGTTTGACTTCCGGTTTGATCCTGCTCAGATCCTTTAATTCCTGTTCGATCCGGTCATATTCGGAAGAGTAGTAATCCCATTCAACCCTGCCTTTTTGGAACAGCAGATTCAGACGTTCCAGTTCTGCATTCAGCTTTTCCGGCGTTTTCGTCTGCGCTATTTTCTTTTTCTCTTCCTCTATTTTCTTCACACGTATCTGGTATTTCCTATATTCCGTATCCAGATTATCCAGCAGATATTGTTCAATCAGATTCTGGCTCAGTCTGTGTCTGTATGTACAGATTCGATCATTATGCGCTCGGCTGCAACGATAATAGCAGTAATCGCGTTTTTCTCTGGTCTTTCTATTGATGATGGACTTGCATCCGGTTCCACAGAGAAGCTGACCGCATACCGGACAGCGGATCAGGCTGGTGAACAGATAGATCCGGCCGGATTTGGCACGTTTGATATTTTTATGGGCGATCTTCTGAAGTTCATTCCATTGTTCTTCTGTAAGGTATGGTGGACAGTACGGAAAGCCACGATATGTACCTTTGTAGAATTCACTGGACAGAAGAGTACGCATGATAGCCCAGCTGAAGTTAGGATCATAATTATCCTGAATATATCGGAGTGTTGCACATTTGTTTTGATGCTTGAAGAAGTATTTGTAAAAGGCGTTTACTGTTTCTTCGCGCTCCGGATCTTTTACCATGCACTTCCGATCGTCAACAATTCCAGACTTATATCCGTATCCCATGTTGGCATCACCGAAGATCAGTTTGCCTTGCCGGATAGAAGCCTCATTCACGAACTTGATACGTTCGCTGGTGGTGTCCACTTCATTCTGACCGATGGACAGGACGACATTCAGCTGCAGTCTGCCGTCACGCGTCTCCATGTTGATGCCCGGTTCACTGGCAGACATCCAGCGCACCCCATATTCATCCAGGATATCCTGCACTTTGTAAAAATCAGAAAGATTACGGAACCATCTATCAAGCCGCCAGAACAGGATAACATCAATTTTCCCGGCTTTTACATCCTCAAGCAGAGAATGTATAGCCTTACGTTTTTTGAGCTCTTTACGAGCCGTTTTGCCCTCGTCAGCGTAGACTCCGACCACGATCATGTTGTGATCAGAAGCATACTGCTGCAGGTAGGACTCCTGCGCTTCCAGTGACTTGCCGTGCATACACTGCTCAGCGGTGCTGACACGGATATAGAGAGCGCAGCGGATAATTTTGTTCGTCATCATATCACCTTCCTAAGTATATGTGCGATGTCGCACAAAAATGGGTATAAAAAATACAGCCAGCGAGGAACGAGTGTTCCGCTTGCAGTGGCTGTCCGAAGATGATACAATATTCGTGAGTTGGTAGCTCGTTTGTATATCTTCGGATATGCATCAACCGTTCCTGTTGGCGCAGGGGCGGTTTTCTTTTTTATTATTTCAGTGCGTACATTCCAATAACTTGTCCAATTTGAACGATGTTACTTGATCCTGAAAATTCAAATCTGACTTTGCCGAGTCCACTGAAATACATCTCAAGTTCACTATCTAAATCAAAAACTCCAGCTGTTTCAACAGAGAATGCTGAAATTTTAGCATAAGGCAATGAAGTGAAGTCTTTCTTTGCCCCGGTTAATCCCTGGACGTTACATGAGATCACTCGCTTGTTCGTAAATACAACAAAATCACGAATGCTTTTGTATGCACCAATAACAAGTTCGTCATTGATAAGAAGTGGTTCTATATCTTTCATTACTGCCTCAGGTTTAGTCTGTTTCAACTTTACGAATGAACTGTTTTTAAAATCGATCATAATAAATCCCTCTCTTTCTTTAGTTAAATAATACACACAACATATATATAATCGCAAATGCGGTTATATCATTTAATCTTTCCAGGTTGCAACCTGGAGCATCATTTTTTAATCACATACATTAAAAGCTATGCAGTTAATAAATCTAAATTATCTGATCGCTTACTCCAACGAATTGGATTTACATCATAACTCTGAAATCCATCTTCTATTCCTCTTCCAATTCCGTTTGCATCATTGAGAAATACAATAAGTTTACTGTCCGCTCTTCTAGATGGTTTGGTATCTTCCCAAGCAAAGAGAGCATTGCTCATTGTAGTTTTTGAAGGATTATTTATTGCAAGGCATAGCCTTTCTGGTTTATATTTCGAACGCTGTATGGCAAAATCGTAATTATGATAAAATCCAGATTTCCCCGTGAACTGTACATTTTCCATACAGAAAATATCGTTCTCTTTGAAAAATGCTTGGATGTCATCAAGGAAGTATGAACCAACTTTGGTTCTTGATGTCATATACATATCCGAAACGCGCATTAAGCACTGAGTAAAGGCGTGCTTTTTTTGAGCAAATTGGCTTGCGGGAGCTTTTAAAATAAGTTCTTTGTTTTGGAGTTGAACGCCATATTGATTTAAAATGAGTGTTAACTGTTTTTTTCTATTTGAAGTAAATGAAAAACCTGTCATTTCAAGAGAATTGATAGTAAATCCATCGTCCGTAAAATACAATTCATCACCATCTTGCTTAACGTAAAATTGAAGATAATCATTATCATTATCTAAAAAAGGTGTATTTATTTCATAGTATTCTCCTACTTTAGTAAAAGAAATTTCACTTTTTAACCATTCTGCATAGGAATTTATATATTCTTGAATGTTCATTTCTACACCTCCTTATTGAAATATTATAGCAATTCAAGTTGATAATTAATAGATGGCTTTTCAATGATGTTGAATCTTTCCATGAATAGAAGAGTATTTTCCACAAAATGATCTGACTGAATGTCCTCAGCAGGAAAAGCTTGCTTTCTACCGTATTCTTCGGTATAGATATGCCAATGAGATCCGGTGAGTTTTTCTCCATCTGGATTGACATGAGTTTTATTGGGATTGACATGTAATTCTAGGAGCATAATACCATCTTTTTTAATCCGTGCACCAATTTCGTATTTAGTAGAATTGATTCTTCCTCGATAAATTCTTGTGGCAAATAAATCTTTCTTTTCAGATCCAACAACGTCAAATTCTATTGAAGCTCCCTTCTCTGGAAAAGCTATTTCATCGGCAAGAGATTTCTTAAGCATAGAAAGTAGATGCTCGGCCTCCTCTTGAGTAAGTCTTTTGTTTTCGCTCATATGTATGTATACCTCCAAAAACAAAACATCAGTTCGGTGATGTGCCGTTTTTTTTAATATACTTTATAAGTTATCACCATATAAATAGTGATGTTCTGCACGTTTATACATATCGCAGTTCTCCATAATAAACTGCACACGCTTTTTGTCTCTTTCTATCTGACGTTTTATCGCCTTACGCTCACGCTGGAGTCGTTTGATGCGTTCCAGATATTTAGCAGCTGGTTCAGCAATTTTCTGACGGTGAGCATAGTATTCGATTTCTTGTACATTTTCTTTCTGGAAGTCATTATTTTTAATATGATGCATTGCATGCTCAAATGCCCTTTGCTGGGACTCATAGTTAAGTCCGGCATTTATGAGAATAGTATAACTTCCGTCTTCGTTGGGAACTACCATTTCATTTCCTTTTTTCGAGGGAAAATCCATGAGTACAACATTAACATCCGGTGTCGTCAATATCACCACGTTCCTTTCGCTTCAATGCGAGCGCCATGCTATGTAAAGCTTTCAGATCAGCTGGATCCATGTCCTTCTGGACATCAAATAGCGCTCTAAGTTCTTTGTTTTCAAATATTTCTTGTGCTACCTGAGCAGTTTCGTCATTCAGATAGTATTTCTCAGTGTTGGATGCATCATCATTATCTCCAATTATATCTGAAACGGACACATCAAGAAAATCAGCTATCTGTTTGATTTTTTCCATACTAGGTACATTTTTATTGAATTTGCTAATTGAGCTTCGAGCAAATCCTAATTCTTTTTCTAATCGATTAATAGAATATCCTTTGCTTTTCGCAACTTCTTTTACCTGTTCATACAGTCCCATAATCAATACCTCAAAATTTTGCGCAAAAGAGTATTGACATACGTAAAATATTGTGTATAATAATAATCAAGAGTTACGCAAGATTTTACGAAAGTCAAATGATTTAAAATTTAAAAAATTAGTAGTTGGCACTTCTAATAGTAGAATATTTTACGCATTTTGTCAATATATAAACGTAAAATCTTGCGCAAAAGAAAGGAGGGTAAAAATGTCTATATATGAAAATATAAAGACAGCATGTAAGAAATCCGAGATTTCTATTTCGGCGTTGGAGAACAGATTAGGATTTTCCCGTAGTAGCATTTGCAAGTGGGATACAAACACACCTGGCGTTGATAAAGTTAAAGCAGTAGCAGACATCCTTGGAGTTACGGTGGATGATCTGCTGGCAGACACACAAGACGATGGTTAGGAGGTGAGCGGGGTGACAATTTCAGAATGCAATTCTCCAGTGGCTGAGAATATCCAGCAGATTATACGCGAAAATGGGTTGAAGCAAATATACATTGCGGAAAAAGCCGGATACACAGCACAGATGTTAAATAACATGCTTGTTGGTAGGAAAGTCATCAAAGTATGTGATGTGATCAGGATATGTATGGCACTGGGAGTTGATGCCAATACACTTTATAAGATCGAGAAAGGAGAGGCCTGAGATGAAAGAACAGAAAGAAAAGCCATTGTACGATGAAATGGTAGAGGGATTATCTGTTTTTGTGATCCGCACAGCGGACAAAGATAACCCAACGCCAGCGGAATTGAATGCGATGGTTGAGATTACAAAAATTTTATTCAGAACAATTTAAAAGGCTCAGTGAGAGTACTGAGCCTGACCAATTAATGATTGGCGTGTTTATGATTCGCTAAAGTAGTTCCAGCTTTAGATTTAGCAGACGGAGATTTACTTGTGGAGAGTGTATGTCCAGCTTTACTAACTTTAGCGGAAGGTTTACAAGAACGACCTTTTGCCATGCAATCACTCCTTTCTATTAGAATTTTGAAGCTTCTAATAAAAGGCTACTACTAAAATCGTAATGTGTCAATATAAAACACAATATAATGTACGAAAATATGTTCTGGAACACAAAATGATGTATGACAGACTGTATAGTATACAGCTAAACAAATATGATGGCAATAAAAAACTAGGGAGTTAAGAGAAAATTAAGAAGAGGAGCAACAAGTACAAACAGTATCACATAAACATACAGAGAGGTGGTGTGAGTGAATCCGGATATGACAAAGATTATACAGGAGCTGATCTCTTTGCTGGAAGAACAGGAGAAAGTGAAGATAGATTACGAGCTGGATAAGACCGCCTGAGGCGGTAGAAAGGAGAGACAAGCATGAAAGCAGAAACATTGAAGTGGATCGGCACGGCGCTGATCGTGATCGGACTGGCTGGGGCGTACTATACCATAGCGACCATGAACAACCGTGGAGGAGTGATGCTGATCGATTTCGTAAGAGAAGCAATCTGGTGTGTGGTGATGACCGCCGGAGCACATTTAAGAGGAAGGGGTGAGATAGATGGAGAATAAGCAGAAGATATTGGACTTGCTGTTACCAGCATTACAGGAGACACGCAACTTGCATGATCTGGTGGAGTTAGAGTACCGATCAGACCGGGGACTGGTGTATGCGAAGTTCGCAAGTGGAAATTACAAGATTGCAAATGTTGCGCTGGATTCCGGGACAGCAATGATTACGGATGTGATCAAACAGATCGTATAAGAAAAGAGTGCTCTCATAAGCCCGGCAAGGCGAGAAGCACTCAGAAAATTAATCAACTTTATTATAGGGAAAAAGAAAGGATTAGTCAAATGATTAAATATTCAGTAGTAGATATGGGGGATGAAACAGTAAGAAGTGAAGTGCAGATAGAGGGAAATGTCAAGCTTCTTATCGTTGAATTTGGACAGATAGCAGGTCATTTATATAAGGCGTTTAAGTCTGGTACGAACGCAAGCATGGCGAAGGGCTTGCTTGTAACTGCAGTAGAAACCGGTATTAAAGAAGCTGAGAAGGAGCAGGAATAATGGACCGATACGATTGGGCTGATCAGGAGCGCTTAGTCCAACAGGACATTGAAGAGTTGGACAGGCTGGATCGGATGCGTAAGCACAGGAAACGTCTGGCAGAAGAATATAGGGAAAGGGAATTTAAGGATGAGGACGAAAACGCTTAAGATTACCACGGATGACAAGATTTCTGTCATCGAAGTGGACGTAAATAATATCAAAGATCTCCAGAATGCTATTGGCGGAGGTCTGGTAGAACCGGTTAAAACACAGAAGCTGTGGGATTACTTCAAGGCTCCAGTACTCATGCTAGTGGATGAGGAAGGACTACTTAAGGATTTGCCATTGAATTTCTTCGGCAGCATAATGTATGGAACATTGGTACATGGATGCCCGATTGTAGGTGATCTGATCTTGGTATTGGAAGTCGGTGAGCAGTGGACAGGACTTGGAGATGTAGATTCTGAACAGTGGAAGCAGAAGATTCTGAGAGATTACTCCACGACAATGAAGGATGGAGATAAGGAGGAATAGGGAATGAACGAACTGACATTAGCTATTAAACAGAATCCAGGAACGATAGAAATGAATTTCGATGCCCTGGAAGAACAATTAGATAAGAAATTGGATGAATACAGAGGCGCTGTATTTACCGAGGATACAAAGACTATTGCCAAGGCAGAGATTGCAAGTCTCAGAAGATTGAAGAAAGACATTGAGGACGGTCGGAAGACAGTTAAGAAGAAATGGATGGAGCCTTACGATGCATTTGATAAGAGGATGAAGTCATTGTCTGCTAAGGTCGATGAACCGATTAATGCGATTAATGAGCAGGTTCAGGCATTTGAAGAAAAGCGCCGGAAGGAAAAGCGGGAAGAAATCCAGCGGATGTATGAAGATTGCACTTCAGAATACGAAGACTGCAGAGAGTTTATCAATCTGGACAAGCTGTATGATTCGAAATGGGAGAATGTATCTGTATCCATGAAATCGATCAAAAAGGATATGACAGAAAAGATGTCCACAATCCAAACTGCAGTCTCCAGCATCAAGGCAATGAGATCAGACAAAGAACCGGATGCATTGGCTTTATATAAGAGAACGCTGAATCTGAATGATGCGATCCAGATGATAACGACTTATGAGCAGAATAAGGCTGATGCATTGAAACGCGAGGAAGAATGCCGGCAGCGAGAAGAAGAACGTAGAAGACAGACAGAGATTGAACGTGCAAGAGTTGCGGAACGAGAAGCGATTCGCAGGGAAGAGCAGATCCGCAAAGAAGAACAGGAAAAGGCGCAGCAGACAGTAGAACAGACTCCTGTGATTGCGGATGATGAACTGCCGTTTGAGCAACCATCCACAGTGACTGCGTTTTACAGAGTAATAGCTACTCCGGCGGAGTTGGAAGAAGTGGAAATGGCATTTAACAGCATTGGTATTTATTTTGAGCGGAGGACAGTTTAATGCAGGAAGATGGAAAGATACATATTCCGGCCAGAAGTAAGCAGCCGGTTGATCAACAGACCGTAGTAAAGCTGAGTCCGGAGGCATATAACGTGTTGGTGGATATTTATAATGAATCGGCATTATCTCTGAAACAGATTGCAAGCATTTTGATTGTGGAGTCTGCCAAGAGAGTCGTTTATGACAAGGAGAGTTAGATGAAAGAGGAAAGGATAATAGAAAATCCAAAGATTTATGCTGCTATTGCCGGAGTTATTGCAGATTGTGGAATCGTAGGAAAAGATAAGGTGAATAAGCAGCAGGGATTTAAGTATCGCAGTGTGGATGATGTGTTTAATGCACTTCATCCTGCACTGGCGAAGAATAAGGTTGTAATTATTCCGACAGTTGTAGAACGTCAGTGTGAAGAAGTCGGAAAAACGAAAAATGGTACAGCTATACTTAAAGTCATCTGTAAAGTGAAATATGACATTTGCGCTGAAGACGGATCGCGTGTTACGTCCATCATTTATGGAGAAGGCATGGATATGGGGGATAAAGCAACTAATAAGGCAATGGCTATTGCTTATAAGTATTTATGCTTTCAGGTATTTTGTATTCCGACAGAGGAAATGTCTGATCCAGATGGAGAGAGCCTGGAAGAAAAGATTAGAACTCCTAAGAAGCAATTAGAAAAGAAGCAGGAGAAGCCAAAAGAGCAGCCGGCAACGACAGAGTCGTCCAATGATGAAGCGGAAGATGTGAAGATCAGCCAGCCGATGCTTGCTACAATTCAGAACGAGCAGAAGAGAACCGGTGTGACTGATAAGCAGATTCTGGCAATGCGTGATGTAAAAGCGAAGAAGATTGAGGATATGACAGTTCTGGAGTACAAAAAAGTTATGAGTAAATTCCAGAAGACGCCAGATCTTCAGAGGGAGGCAGAGCAGGATGAATAGTGTGCAGCTTGTAGGAAGATTGACCAGAGATCCGGAAGTCAGATATACAGAGGGCGGTTCATCTATTGCGAGATTTGCACTTGCAGTAGATCGCCGGTTCAAAGGTGAGAACGGACCAACAGCAGATTTCCCAAATTGTGTTGCTTTTGGAAAGACTGCGGAGTTTATTGAAAAGTATTTTCATAAAGGTATGCGGATGGGATGCCAGGGACGGATCCAGACAGGATCATATACCAACAACGATGGTCAGAAAGTGTATACAACAGATGTGGTTGTGGAAAATTGTGAGTTTGTTGAGTCAAAAGGATCACAACAGCAGGCACAGGATAACAGTGGATTCGGACCAGTGGGTGATGATGGATTCCAGAATATTCCGGATGATATCGATGAAGAACTGCCGTTTAACTAGGTGGTGATCAGATGGTAATACAGATAGACAGCCGGGAGAAAGCCAGGGCAATTACTAAGATTGTGGAGACATTTGACCAGCATGGAATCAGGCATCCGGTGTCTAAACTTATGGTCGGGGATTACATGAACTACGATAATCCCCGGCTGATTATTGACAGGAAACAGAACTTGTCAGAATTATGCAGTAATGTGTGTCAGGATCACGAACGGTTCCGGAGAGAGCTGATCCGGGCGAATGAGAATGATATCCAGATGGTGTTTTTAGTGGAGCATGGAAAAGATATTAAGCGTCTGGAGGATGTGATCTGGTGGGAGAACCCCAGACGATGGAAACGCAGGAAGAATCCAGAGACTGGAAAATGGGAAGATGTTGAAACTAAGGCAATGACCGGCGAGACACTGTATAAGGTGCTCTGTACGCAAGAACGAAAGTACGGATGCAAGTTTCTGTTCTGTGATAAAAAAGACACCGGAGAAGAGATTATCCGGATTTTATCGGGGGGGGTGACCTCCTGTGACCAGTGATGAGATCCGACAGGAATACAGTATGAGAGACATTCTGACCAGATGCGGTCTGCCCCAACCTAATAGGGCGGGATTCATTCAGTGTCCATTCCATAAGGGCGACCGGGAGGCATCGATGAAGATATACGACAGGGATTACAATTGCTTCGGCTGTGGAGCTAATGGAGATATATTTAGCTTCATAGAGCAATTCTATGGTATTGGATTTAAAGATGCGTTCCTGATGCTTGGCGGAACTTACGAAAAGAAATCGTCCTACGCTTCTAAGCTCGCTATTTACCGGGCAAAGAAAGCGCAGGAAATGAAGCGAAAAACGGCGCAGAGAGAGCAGAGCAGGCGCAAACTGAACAATGCTCTGATCACAATTTACAGAAGTTATATGGAACGATCTGAGCCATTATCAGAGGTCTGGTGTGATTGCTATAACGCCCTGCAGTATCAACTGTATGTGGGCGGATATTTGGAGAAGTGAGGTGATAGAATGTGGAGCCGTTGATAAAACTGGATAAGAACAGCATCCTGGGGGAAGAAATTTTTGTAGAGATATTTGACCAGGAAGACGAGATAGCAAAGGCGCGCATGATTCTGTCACTTACAGATCGCGCATCAGAACTGGGCGTTAAAGGGAAATTTGAGGAGCTACTAAAAGCATACAAGAAAGTTGATCGGGAGAATAAGCGGAAAGAGCGCGAGAAACCAATCACGATGCTGGAGAGATGGACTAATTTTGATGGACCTTATGACAATATGTTCTGTGGTGCGTGGCTAGCCGGGGAAGATGGGATATATGCGCAGAATGACAGCCAGATTGACTCTGTAGCTTGTTATCATCCTATTCTCCCAGTAGAGCGGATGAAGAACATGGAAACAGGTGAGGAGCAGATTAAGATCGCATATAAGCGTAATCGGATCTGGAATGAGATCATCGTGCCAAAGACAATGGTGACATCTGCCAGCAAGATTGTTGCTCTTTCCGGAAGAGGAATATCGGTGACATCTGAAAATGCAAAACTTCTGGTCAGATATCTGTCTGATGTAGAGAATATGAACGACAGTCATATCAAGGTGCAGTATTCTACCAGCAAGCTCGGATGGATTGGAGAGCAGTTTATCCCCTATGATACGGATATTGTATTTGATGGAGACCAGAGATTCCGACAGGCTTATGACAGCGTGTCAGCGCATGGGAACTGGAAGTTGTGGCAATCGCATATTTTGAAACTGCGCAAGTCTGGCCGGGTAGAAATTAAATTCATGATGGCAGCATCATTTGCGAGTGTGCTGGTTAGCCTTCTGGGAGGACTGCCATTTATCGTAGATCTTTGGGGAGAAACCGAAGGCGGTAAAACAGTATCTCTTATGGTTGCGACATCGATTTGGGCGAATCCGGATGAATCTGCGTACATAGGAGATTTTAAGACTACAGAGGTAGCGTTGGAAGCAAAAGCAGATATGTTGAATCATTTACCGATGGTACTGGACGATACCAGCAAGACCAGTAGCCGGATCCGGGATAATTTTGAAGGCATTGTATACGACCTGTGTTCCGGAAAAGGCAAAAGCAGATCCAATAAAGATCTTGGCATTAACCGAGAGAACCGCTGGAAGAATTGCATTCTGACAAATGGGGAACGTCCATTGAATTCTTATGTATCGCAGGGCGGAGCCATTAACCGTATTCTGGAAGTGGAATGTGGGGAGCATGTCTTTAAGGATCCGCAGGAGACTGCAGAGACTGTAAAGAAGAACTATGGTCTGGCCGGGAAACGATATATAGAAGCATTGAAGTCTCTGGGGGTGGAGGAAATACGCCGGATCCAGAAAGATTTTCAGACAAAACTGTACGATGATGAAGCCATGCAGAAACAGAGTATATCTCTGGCTATATTGTTGACCGCAGATAAGATCGCAACAGATTGTCTGTTCAAAGACGGACAGTATATCACCTTGGAAGAAGCGAAGAGCGTTCTGATCAACAAAAATGATTTGAGTGATAACGAACGCTGCTATCACTATCTGCAGGACAAGATCGCCATGAATGGCCAGAGATTTGATATAAGCACCAATGCTGAACAGTGGGGAACCTTAGAGGACGGGTATGCAATCATTTACAACCAGGCATTCAAGGAGTTATGCAAGAATGGTGGATTTTCCGACAAAGCCTTTTTGTCATGGGCAGACCGCAAGAATCTGATTATGACACAGGGAGGCAGGTTGACGAAAGTAACGAGAGTGAACGGAGATCCGAAGAGATGCGTGGTTTTGAAGCTAAATGAAAATGTTGATCAGGATGGCTTTAGGAAGCTAGAAGAGTATGAACAAGAAGAGTTGCCATTCAAATAATGTTACCAAGTGTTGGTAACAGAAGAAAGCTGTCAACCATGGGCTTTAGAAGCATTTTTTTGTGAGTGTTACCAAAATTACCAATCAAAAATCAACCCTTATAGAGAAAAGTAAATGTATGAATGTTGTACATATATTTTTCTCCTATATGGGGAAAGTTGTGGTAACACGGTAACAAAATTGAGAAAAGTGCTGTAAACGCAGTAAATACAAGGGTTAGAGACGTTTCCCGTTTTTGGTAACATACATTGAAAAACGGTAACAAGAGGTAACAGAGATTATGGAAGAGCGAGTAACAAAGATATATAACGCCTGCTGGAAGAATTACAAAGAGTATCTGGCTAATCATGATATGGATGCATATAATAAACGATCGCTTGAACTATGCAGGCAATACGGTGCAAAATCAGATATAAAAAATCTATTATTTTGGTTTTCGCCAATCGTGAATAAAATACACGATGAATATTTGGGGAGGACGAACTGATGACAGAAAAAAAGAAGAAAGAGAAGAAAGCAGAAACGCATATCTGTCATGCCTGCGAAGAGGTTATCTATCCAGAGGACGAACAGGAATACGTGAAAACTAAGCGTAATACGAAGATGTGGTTTCATAGAAATTGCATAAGGAGACAGATGTATGGCAGTAATAAGAAGCATTAGAGGTGGAACAGCTGGTCTAAATGAAGAGGATCGGCTGCAGATAGCCAGGTTATTAATCAAGGCAGGATATTCGGTCAGAATTGGATATCAGGTCATTCCTGGCAATGCAAAAGGGAAGAAAGAATATGTTATAGAGTACTGGGAGGAAGAGTAAGTGGCAAAGATGAATGATTATATGGCAGGTCGTCAAGATGGCTTACAGCTTGCGCTTACCATTGTGGAGAAGAATGGAGTCGATGGGCTGAGAGATGAGATCGAGTTCCGGAATGCTACAAAGATCCATACCCTGCTTGACAGAAAGAGCCTAGAGATTGCCACGAGAAAGATCAAGGAAATGACGATGGATACATTCACTATCTTGTGCGTGGCAACTCTCAGAGATGAATTTGATTTTGGGACAAAGCGGTGTCAGAGGTTTATTGACAGAATGAATTTAAAGGCTGAGTGTCTGATGGATGATATCGTTGGATGGCAGGACTTCATAGACAATATCGATGAAGAGATGGGGATTAAACTTAGAATCAGGAGGAATGATTGATGTACATAGAAAAATCCTTAAAAGAAGCATTAGAAGATTATATGTTAGGCAGACCGGTCACAGTTTTGTGGACAGGTAATGATGGTGGCATGAATGCAATGAGATTGTCCGATCTGTTGGAACAGGAAGAGAACCACTATCTGGTGAATGTGCCGGCGGTAGCGAATCCAGAATTTGAACAGGCGGTACGGGAGATGGAAGAATCTGCTCAGCCAGAACCGGAAGAGATCATCCAGGCAGTGCATGACACCCAGGAAGAGCCGGAGGACTGCCCCCCAACGCGCCACAGAGAGAGGAGAAGCCAATGATGAGTAAGCGAGAAGAAGCAGTTGAGCTGAGTCAGAATGGCATGTCAATGCGGGAGATATCGAACGAGCTTGGCATATCATACAACACAGTATACGGGTGGCTTAGAAAGCCGAAGTCCGGAAAGACAGGCGATAATGCGGACAGACATCTGTGCAGGACATGTCAGTACAGCATGGGCAGCTATAGGAAAAGCAATGCCGGTATGAATTGTAATTACATTGGCATTACCGGAAAAAAGCGACCATGCAAGCCGGAGAGCTGCACGGTGTATGTTAAGGGCGAGAGGTTGAAGGATAAGGAGGATGAATAGATGCGATATACAGAATATCATGCTGGGAAAGCAGTAGTTAGGGACAAGAGCTTGTTGGCTGAAGCTATGGAGAAGTTAGCAAAATTTGAGGACGAGGAAGAAAGTGGTGGTTGGATTCCATGCAGTGAGAGACTGCCGGAAGATGAAAGCTACATACTGGTATCATTTCAAAATTTCACAATGCCAGATATCGCAAGATACGAAGAAAATGACGAGGGCGGTACATTCTATCCTGGAGACGATGAAAAATCTTATTTAAGCTACGGATTATTTGTTAATGCCTGGATGCTACTTCCAGAGCCATATAGGGAGAAAGAATAAATCAAGGCTTGGACGATAGAACTTTGACAATTGAATATTGATGGTTGGAATGATATAATTTCCGTATCAAATAGGCGGGAGGAAAATCAATGAGAGAAGTATGCGGAACTAATAAATGTTTTTGGTGTGAAGAAGTTTTAGATTGGAAATATATACCAAGACCGCGAAATGGGCAAATCGTTACTTATATGATGCCTGATGTTAGTGCAGACATAACTGCAATCGGAAGAGATGAAGACGGCAAAATAAAAATAGAAGTTTTGTGCACTTGTCCTGGATGCGGAATAAAAAACAAATACATCAAATTAGTATAGTTTCTTACCAACCATCAATATTCGGTGGTTGGTATTTTTGTACATAAAATTAGGAGAAAGGACGAATTATGAGAAGTTACAACATTAGATTACCAAGAGAAATTGAAGTGGATATCTTCAATCTTCCGAAAGATTTTGAGGAAAAAGTAAAACAGGCATTTCGGGAATATACGGATGGGACAGCGAAAGATTATAGAGACTGCGACAGATTAGGATTTGTTGACTGTTGCGTAAGACATATTAACGGAGGCAAGTATTCGTACGATGTAGTTGACGAAAAAGTTAAAAGTTTTATCTCTTCACAGTGGGAAGAATACGGACAGCTTGACAACAAAGATGATGTATACAGTGTTGACTTTATGGCTGATTGTTACGCAGAAGGTGTACGAAACGCAGTGTTGTGCTCTCATTTCGGAAGTGATGATCACCACATCTACGACCAGATTCAGAGAGTTCTTGTGCAGGTGATTACAATTGTGATGAATTATGAGGAGTGAGACGATGAATAGAATCAAAAGCACATTACTGATCATCCTGTGCTCTGTAGCATTATGTGGATGTGCCAAGGAACAGGAACGGAAAGAACCTACTCCAATCACAGTGCGGAATCCGGATATCACGGACACTGTGGAGTTTCAGAGAGCTGTAGCGGCTAGGATGGATGAGCTATTAGGCGGAGAGGTGTCGCTGACGGTGTACATGGATACGGCAGAGGATTTTAACTACATCGGAGAACTGGAGATCATCAACGATGGTTCGGACGGAACCAGACCGGTGATATTCATCCATGCCGATCACAAGACCGAAGAAAGCGGGTGGTGGTAGATGCGGAAGAAGAGAGATAAAAAAGAACAGAAGATAGCTCAGAAGAAGCATTATGATGGTCTGGAAGCCAAGACAGATGAGAAAGCTCTGGCGGACTTCCGGAAACCGGCATATCAGAGCGTGAGCGTGTCAGAGTATATCAGGAAGAAGTACGGCAAGGGGAGTGATGCGGATGGACAAGGAATGTCTGAAAAGGTACCGAGCGAATAGAAGAGAGCTGCTAAGTTTGGAACGGACATTGGAAAGATTGTATGCGCAGCTGGAGGATGTGCCGGAGGTATCTGGTAAGGTGAGTAAGTCGTCTGATAATTTTCCGTACATAGAGCAGCATGTGACGGTGCAGATGCAGGAGCCGAAGAAAGCTTCTGAGATTAAAGACCGGATCCGGAAGAAAGAGAAGCGGCATAAAGCTTTGTTAGCTGATATGGCAGAAGCAGAACGGATCATCATGAAGATGCCGGAAGGACTCAGCAGACAGATACTGGAGTCGGTGTACCTGGAAGGAATGAGCCAGCAGGAAGTCGGAGAGGTTGTCGGATATACGCAGGCGCGGGTATCTCAGATCATAAGAATAGCCATGAAAGATTTATAACATTTATAATTTAGGTGTGGTATTATTATACTAGACAAAGAAGAAAACTTCTTCGATGGCATGATGAATTGACTTCCTTGTAACTAAAACCTGAGAGGACAGCCTGATGCAAACTGGGCTGTCTTTTCTATTGTACAATGTTTATAAATGGGATATTATGGAAGTAGGTTTTAGGTATGGGAGGAAATGTGAGATGGTAAGTAAAACAGAAGAAAAAGAAAGATGCTTTGTTATAATGCCAATTAGTGATCCAGAGGAATACGAGGATGGTCATTTTAAAAATGTATATGAAGATATTTTCAAACCTGCGATAGAAGCGGCTGGATATGAGGCTTTTAGAGTAGATGAATGTGCATCAAGTAATTTGATTCAAGTTAGCATTATAGATGAAATTATCAGTGCCCCAATGGCTTTGTGTGATTTGAGCACTAGAAATCCCAATGTATTATTTGAACTCGGAATAAGACAAGCATTTGATTTACCAGTTGTTCTGGTTCAAGAAGAGGGAACTAAAAGAATATTCGATATTTCAAACATCAATACCATAGATTATAGAAGCAAATTAATATATCGTGAAGTGATAGAAGATAGAGAAACAATATCTAAAGGGATTAAAAGTACAAAAGACGATAAAGATGGTATTAATTCTATTGTTAAGTTATTAGAAATAGGAAAAAAAGCAGAGCTACAAGATGATAAAATGTCTGAAAACCAAGAATTGAAATTTATGATAAAATCATTGGCTAATGAAGTAAATCAAATTAATAATTCATTAATGAGGTTGAAGTTAGAGAGTTCTGTATTGAATAGTGTTAACAATAGAATTATAGAGCCAATTGATGAAGTGGATAAAATAGATAAATTAATGACAATGCGAAGACGAACTTTAAAGAATAAAAAATATAAAGTATATGAAGTCGCAAAAGCATTGGAGGTAGAGAGCTCTTGGCTGATAAATATATTGCAAATCCTTAGACCAGAGCAAATGACACATATGTCAAATATGTCGGTTGATGATTTTGATTTTTTGATAGAATATTATAAGAAAAATTATTTTTAAAAGAGCGCAGAATAAATAATTTTTGGTAAGGGCACCCTCCGGGGTGTCTTTTCTAATGCAAAAATAGACCAGAATTGAAGGTGGTGAAGTGGCTGGATATGAAAACATAAGAGATGCAAATGACAATCGAACTCCGGAAGAGCGCCGTGAGTTAGCAAGAAAAGCAGGTCAGGCAAGCGGCAGGGCGAGACGTCGGAAGGCGAACTTCCAGAAGACGCTGAACATGCTGCTCACTGCTGAAATAGACAGTAAAGAATGGTCGCCGGTTTTAGAGTCGCTTGGAGTAGAGTGTACCTTGGAATCGGCTTTATTAATGGCACAGATTAAGCAGGCACTGACAGGAGATACGCAGGCTGCCAAGTTTGTAGCGCAGTATTCCGGACAGAGTAACAGAGCTGAGGAAGATTTAGAGAACAAGAAGGCTGAGACGGAACTGATCAAAGCCAGGAAAGAAGCTATCACAGGTGAAAATGAGACTGATGAAGCTCTTGATCGGCTGGATCAGATACTGAAAGAGGTGCGGGACAATGCAATTAAGCAAGAAACAGAATGAATACATTGTGAACGCAACTCATAGATGGAATATTAAATCAGGAGCAGTGCGTTCCGGGAAGTCTTTTGTGGATACAGCTTTTGTGATTCCATTCCGGATCAGGGAGAGGGCAGGCAAGCCGGGACTCAATGTTATCCTGGGAGTATCCAAGAGTTCCATTGAGCGAAATGTGCTGCAGCCGATGCGCGAGATCTATACCGATAAGCTGATCGGACAGATTAACAGTCAGAATATCGCACGGATCTGTGGAGAGGAAGTGTATTGTCTGGGGGCTGAAAAGGTCAGTCAGGTGGCGAAGATACAGGGAGCCAGCATCAAATATTGCTACGGTGATGAGATTGCCAAGTGGAACAAAGAAGTGTTTCAGATGCTGAAATCAAGATTGGATAAACCGTATTCGTGCTTTGATGGATCATGTAACCCAGAACATCCGACGCACTGGCTGAAGGAGTTCCTGGACAATGATGAGTTGGATATCTACCTGCAGAGGTACACGATATTCGATAATCCATTCCTGCCAGCAGAGTTTGTGGAACAGCTCTGCAAGGAATATGAGGGTACGATTTATTATGATCGTCTGATTCTTGGACTATGGAAGAGAGCAGAAGGAGCGATTTATAAACGATTTGCAGACAATCCGGAGAAGTTCCGGTGTGAAGTTTTGGATGAGCTTGAGGAAAAGCCACAGTATAAGCAGTTCAAGAAAAACGATATTGTATCGATAGAGATCGGACTTGACTTCGGAGGAAATCAGTCCGGTCATTCTTTTGTGGCCAGAGGATATACAGACGATTACCGGGACGTGATTGGTCTGATGTCAAGACGAATCATGGCAAAGGACACGGATGCTGATATCGACAGCAATATGCTGGATCAGCTGTTCTGTGATTTTCTCCAGGATGTCATTGATCAGTATGGTGTGATTGTAAAACATGGGGATTACGTAGAATACTGCAATGTAGAATCCGTGTACTACGATAATGCAGAGACAGTGCTCGGTAATTCAATCCGGAATGCAGTAGAGAAGAGATTTCCGTGGATGATCGTGAGAAAAGCAAAGAAAGCATCTATCATTGATCGAATCCGTTGCACAGTCCGGCTCATGGGTGCCGGCAGATTCTGGATCACGGAGGACTGCAAGTCTCTGCAGACAGCGTTTTCAGATGCAGTCTGGAACAAGGACGTGAAGGACAAGGATGAACGTCTGGATGATGGCAGCACCGATATTGATAGCCTGGATGCTTTTGAATATACGATCGAGCGAGAGATGCGCGACCTGATAGAAGAGGTGTGAGATGTTTGATGGATTAAAAAGACTATGGGGAAGGATAGTGAATATGTTTAATTACACGACATTAAAGAGTATAGTTGGCAAAGACGTGGCACTGTCACAGACCATGATTGATGCCATCAACAAATGGAAGAATATGCTGGCCGGTAAGGCGGACTGGTGTGATGATACCGTAGAGTCCTTGAAGCTGGAGGAAGGCATCTGCCGTGAGTTTGCAGATTCGGTACTGGTGGAGATGGAAGCCAAGATACTGAACAACGACAGCATGGACAAGGTTCTGCAGAAGAGTCTGTCTGACATAAATGAGAAACTGCAAACAGGTCTCGCGCTTGGAGCAATGGTTCTTAGACCGTTGGGACCAGACAAGGCAGAGTATGTTGCTGCTGATAAATTTATCCCGATCAGTTTTGATGATTCTGGTTCTCCGAATGACATTGCATTCCTGGTTGTGAAATGTATTGGGGAGAATAGTTATTTCACCAGAGTGGAAAGACATTATTTCACGAACGGAAATTTGACCATCGAAAACAAATGCTATCACTCAGAGAGCTTAAATGATATCGGGCAGAGCTGCAGCCTGGATGAGGTACCAGAGTGGGCAAACATTCTACCTGGTCCGATCATCTATCGAGGTATGACGGAAATGGATTTCGGGTATTACCGGAATCCAGTCGATAACAAGGTGGACGGTTCTTCGTGCGGCGTATCGGTGTATGAATCAGCGGAAACATTGATCAGAAAAGCAGATAGACAGGGCGCGCGTTTGGATTGGGAGTATGATTCCGGAGAGCGTGCAATTCATGTAGATGAGAGAGCACTCAAGAGTAAAGGCGGGAAGACTTATCTTCCAAGATTAAAAAAGCGTCTGTACAAGGGACTGAATCTCGAAGATGGCAAGGATAAAGAACTGTATAAGGAGTATTCGCCAGCAATGCGGGATGAAGCGTTCCGCAGAGGCTTGGAGGAATACAAGCGGGAGATTGAGTTTAATGTTGGACTTGCCTATGGAGATCTGTCAGATGCACAAGAAGTGGATAAGACAGCTACAGAGGTGATTGCTTCCAAGAAGAGAAAATACAACCGAGTTACGGCAATCCAGGAAAAATTGGAAGCATGCTTGAATGGATTTGTGAATGCGCTTGCATTTTACAACGGTTCTTATATGTCTGGTGTAGAGTTTATCTGTGATTTCAACGATTCT
Source organism: Dorea ammoniilytica (assembly GCF_025567415.1). Classification (NCBI taxonomy): domain Bacteria; kingdom Bacillati; phylum Bacillota; class Clostridia; order Lachnospirales; family Lachnospiraceae; genus Dorea; species Dorea ammoniilytica. The sequence continues at coordinate 1,751 of NZ_JAOQJV010000016.1, read as the reverse complement.
ATTTTGACGGACGAAGAATCGGAGAGACAGCAGGACAGACAGGATGTCAGCATGGGAGTAATGAGCGCGCTGGAGTACCGGATGAAGTGGTACAACGAGGACGAGGAGACGGCAAGGTCTAAGCTGCCAGAGCAGAATCAGGTGATGGAGTAGTATGCGAGATGATTACAAGAACAAGATTGTCAGCAAGATTGCCGGCAGGTATCAGGATCTGGAAGAGCGTATCATGCAGGATATTGTCCGGAGGATTGTGAAAGCCGGTGAGATCACCAGTACAGCTGACTGGCAGATTAACAGATTGCAGATTCTGGGGTATTCTTCCGAAGATATTGAAAAAAGTATTAAGGATGCACTGAATGCATCATATCCGGAGATGTTTGAGTTGTATGACAAGGTGATCAACTGGGAATATGTCCGAAATAAGGATGTATACGAGCAGATCAATGTCAAGTACATACCGTTTGAACAGAACAAGCAGCTGCAACAGATCACGGACGCCATTATAGAACAGAGCCTGTCTGATATGGAGAATATCACCAGATCGATGGGATTCTATCTGGATTATGGTGGAAAGAAGGTGCTCACTCCATTATCACAGGTCTATGCCGATTACCTGGACAGTGCTTGTATGGATATTGTATCTGGGGCATTTGATTACAACAGCGTCCTGAGACGGACTGTTACGCAGCTCACGAACAGCGGACTTCGGCAGATTGATTATTCTTCCGGGAGAGCTAACCGGGTTGATGTGGCTGCAAGAAGAGCGGTCATGACTGCAGTCAGTCAAATTACCGGAAAGATATCTGAGTACAACGCACAGAAGCTTGGAACAGAGTATTTTGAAGTGGAGTGGCATGCGGGAGCACGTCCGACTCATGCAGTGTGGCAGGGACGTGTCTGGTCGAAAGAGCAGTTGTATTCAGTCTGTGGGCTAGGTACCGTGACCGGACTTCTGGGAGCTAACTGCTACCATACTTATCATTTGTTCTTTCCAGGATTATCCGAACGTAACTGGACAGATGATTGGTTGGAAGAGCAGAACCGAAAAGAAAATGAACCAAGAGAGTTCCTAGGTAAAGAATATACTTTGTATGAAGCCAAGCAGAGACAGCGTCAGATGGAAGTGGCTATGCGTGCTCAGCGCGAGAAGGTGCGGTTGTTGCAAGCCGGTAAAGCTGATCGGGATGAGATCATCCTCCATAAGGCGAAGTATCAGGGGCAGCTGAATGAGTATTCCAGATTCTGCCGGAAGATGGGACTTACAGAAGAGCGTGAACGAATCTATCTGGATATGCGTGGTCATGTGGCAACAAACAGCAAGCGACAGAATGCATTGTTCCCGTCAGAAATGATTGAGAATGCATCCAAAGATGTGGCTCAATATAAACGGTATAAAGAAGTTCTAGGAGATTCCGTTGGTTCGCTTGCTAAGTTTGGACAAGTGAAATATAATGATAGTGAGAAATGGGAATATCTGAATGGATTAAAAGAGTACCTGGAAAAATATCCAAATAGTAGTAAAAAATATTACGATGTTCAAGTAGCCTTGCGGTCAGAAAAACTGACAAAAGGTATTGTGCTGCCGCCGATTCAGAAACAGGCATTTATCCTGCCAGAAGGTAAGCATGAGCCATATCATATTATGCAACGAATGTTAGAATGATATTGTCAATATTGGTTTACACTTTATTCTCAAGAATGTTCGACCTTATGCAGCCCCCTGCAGTGAAGCATAGTATTGCTGTCGTTTA
>NZ_JAOQJV010000015.1:0-57944 GCF_025567415.1 Dorea ammoniilytica | reverse complement strand
GCTTCGTTCGACTTGCATGTGTTAAGCACGCCGCCAGCGTTCATCCTGAGCCAGGATCAAACTCTCGTAAAAAATATTTTCCCTCACACCTCAGTGTGAGTTAAAATCAAGTTTAATTCCGTTCAGGAAAACTACTAGCTTTCCTATCCCGTTATTACTGTTATATAGGTTGACTTCAACTTTCAAGTTGTCAGTCCGTTCTGAATTTTCTCTTAAAGAATCTTCAGGGTTGTTGTCTATTGTTCAGTTATCAAAGTTCTTTGTGTTGTCGTTTGCGACAGCTTTAATAGATTATCACATCTTTCGTCGCTTGTCAACAACTTTTTTATTTTTGTTGTTTCAGCGGTGTGTACTCGCTCGAAACAGCTTATCTAGAATATCATGTTCATCGACATTTGTCAACAACTTTTTTCATTTCATATATTCCGGATTTTCGTTTGTGCCTCATGGACAGCGGTGCTTCTCAGCCCTGTCTCACGCGACAGCTTGTATAATATAGCACAGCGGAAGTGAAATTGTCAATATTGTTTTTAATATTTATTTAATTTAGACAACTTCGACAATTCAGTTCCACTTACTATCTTATTTCTTATCTATATAGTTAGATTTTTGTTGACCACTCCTGACAATTCCACACATCTGTCACGATATCCTGATAAAACTCCGGTTCATGACAGATCAGAAGAATCGTTCCCTTATATTCCCGAAGCGCCCTTTTCAGTTCTTCTTTTGCATCCACATCCAGATGATTGGTAGGCTCATCCAACAAAAGAATATTTGTCTCTACATTTAATATCTTGCAAAGACGTACTTTTGCCTGCTCGCCGCCGCTGAGAACACGCACCTGGCTTTCAATGTGTTTTGTAGTCAGACCGCATTTGGCAAGTGCAGAGCGCACCTCATACTGATTCCATGATGGGAACTCTTTCCAGATTTCTTCAATACATGTCGTTGCATTATTCGGATCAGATTCCTGTTCAAAATAACCGATCATCTGGTAATCCCCCAGCTCCACTTCACCGGAATATGGTTTTACTAATCCCAGGATGCTCTTCAATAGTGTTGTCTTACCAATTCCATTTGCACCGACCAGTGCAATCTTCTCTCCGCGTTCCATACTAATATTCAACGGTCTGGACAATGGCTCATCGTAACCAATCACAAGATCTTTTGTCTCAAAAATCAATTTACCCGAAGTACGACCGCGCTTGAAATTAAATTCCGGCTTTGGTTTTTCTTTTACAAGCTCGATCACTTCCATTTTATCCAGCTTTTTCTTTCTCGCCATTGCCATATTTCTTGTTGCAACACGCGCCTTATTTCTGGCAATAAAATCATTCAGTTCACTGATCTCCTGTTGCTGTTTTCTATAGGCAGCTTCAAGCTGCGCCTTTTTCGCAGCATATACTTCCTGAAAATGGTCATAATCTCCCGGATAACGATCCAGTGACTGATTCTCCATATGATAAATGATATTGATTACGCTGTTCAAAAATGGAATATCATGAGAAATCAGGATAAATGCATTTTCATATTCGTTCAGATAACGCTTCAACCATTCAATATGACTCTCATCAAGATAGTTAGTAGGCTCATCAAGAAGCAGGATATCCGGTTTTTCTAACAGAAGTTTTGCCATCAATACCTTTGTACGCTGACCTCCGGACAGTTCTGTTACATCTCTGTCCAGCCCGATATCTTCCAGACCGAGTGCACGTCCCACTTCACTGACCTTTGCATCGATCATATAAAAATCATGATGCTCCAGAAGTTCCTGATAAGTACTGGTTTCTTCCATCAGATACTGCATCTCTTCCTCATCTGCTGTTGCCATTTTTTCATACATCTCATTCATAGCTGTTTCCATATCAAACAGATATGCAAATGCAGAATTTAATACATCCCTGATCGTCATACCCTTTTCCAGCACTGCATGCTGATCCAGATAACCCACACGAATATGTTTTGCCCATTCGATCGTACCTTCATCCGGCATAAGCTTTCCTGTTATAATATTCATAAAGGTAGACTTCCCCTCACCATTTGCGCCAATAAGTCCGATATGTTCTCCTTTCAGAAGTCTGAAAGATACATCTGAAAATATCGCACGGTCACCAAAACCGTGCGTAAGATTCTTTACATTTAAAATCATTTCTATCTCCTAATTTTCCAACCCTTTATCCTGTTTTCATATACATCCGCTAATCACTCAGACGTTTTGCAAATTTACCATCCACTTGCACATTTTCCGTACAGACAATAAACGCGTCTGGGTCAATCTTGTGAATCTCCTGTTTCAAGGCAGAAAGTTCATACTTATTCGCGACTGAATAGTACACTTTTGTCTCCTCATCTGTATAGCATCCCATGCCATCCCAACGAGTAACTCCCCTGTGCACATTTTCCATGATACCGATAGATACATTTTCTTTTTTGGTAAATACCATAACGCCAACAAGAATATTTCTTTTATGATAACGATCAAGTACCAGTGCCATCAATGTCGTATAGATCAGCGAATAAATAACACGTTCCATATCATAAATGAAATAACAGCATCCGTACACAAACAGGTTAATAATAATGTACATGATGCCAACAGACGCCTTGGGATTGCGCTCTGTAATACACATTCCCACGATATCCTGTCCTCCTCCGGCAGCTCCGGTTGTCAACACAATGCCCACTCCGATTCCGGTCAGAATACCACCCAGCAAACATGCTGTCAACGGATCTGATACAATTGCATGTTCCGGTGCCGGAAGAATCATCATCCAAACAGAATACATGATGGTCGCAAAGATCGTCTTCACCATGAATTTTTTGCCCATTAGAAATAACCCAAGCAGAAACGCCGGAATATTAATCATTAAAAAAATCGGGCTGACCAGATCAAAGGAACCTCTATATATCCTCGTTACATCTGTAAGTATGCTCACAATAACCTGAGCAATCCCCAAAAATCCAGTGTTGTACAGACCGAACGGAAGAATCAACTGATTGACAGCCAGACCAAACAAGCCTGTTCCAAATAAAATCTGAACTACTTCTGCAATTGCCTTTTTTATTTTTTTGTCCATATGACGTCCCTCTCTCATATCCTTCGCCTCGCACGCTTATAGTGTCACAGTCGGGAACTTTTACTGTCCTCATACATCCCTGCAATCTTTGCCCCCCAGATATCCACTTTTCATACCATATTAAACATAATAATCATAACACACATTTATATATGCTTCAATGAAGTACATTCGTCACTGCCATAACAATCCTTTTATCCATCGTAGCAACTAATAACAATGTTAATTTTCGGCTCTTAATTTTCAGAATATTCATTCATTTATTCTATCTTATTTCTTTATTTCGCTTTTTCTTAAAATAAATTTGATTTTTCTATTGACATTTTGCAAGTAATGAGATATTATAGACTCAACAAAAGGAAATACCTAAAGAAAATAAAAATCTAACGAAAAGGAGGACAGACCACCAAAAACGTAAATCCAATTTAGAACGTAAAATTTATGAAACGAGGTATGGTCCAATGTACTAAGTAGACACTTCAAAGAATCTATCTAAATTATATGAATAACAGGTAAACGGTAAAGTAGAATGTGCTAACACATTAGAATAAAAAAGAAAATAAGAAATTACCACATTACACTATTGCAGATAGTTTAAGATAGATAAATAATTAAATAGGAGGTTAGTCCAATGGACGAAGTGGTTTAAATCCGCTGTACTGATAATTAAGATATCGGCACAGCGGATTTGTTTTGGATTTATTTAAATCTCTCTTGTGTATTTCTTCAGCCACTCAGCCTCTTCTTCTGTAAGATGTGGTGCAAGTGTCTCGTATACTTTTGCGTGATACTGATTCAACAGCTTCTTCTCCGGCTCTGTCATGATATCCGGATTGATCGCATCCAGGTCAAACGGAATCAGTGTGATGATCTCAAAGTGCATGAACTGACCATACTCATTCTTCTCACCTTCACATACCAGTACTTCATTCTCCAGACGAATACCATGTGAACCTTCGATATAGATACCCGGCTCGTCTGTGATTACCATACCTTTCTGGAATGGGCAGATACTATTGCCGCGAGTTCTCCAGTGAAATCCGGCAGGACCTTCGTGTACATTCAACAGATACCCTACGCCATGTCCTGTTCCATGATTGAAGTCCATATTTCTCTCCCAGAATGGTCTTCTCGCCAGATAATCCAGGTTGGCACCGCTGATACCTTCTTTGAACCTGGCATCAGCCAGACACAGGTTACTGATTGCCACCAGTGTGAAATCATCTTTCATGTACTGCGGAATCTCACCCAGTGCATAGGTTCTGGTCACATCGGTAGATCCTTCGTAGAATCCTGCTCCTGTATCCATAAGCAACAGACTTCCCTCTTTTACCTGAATATTGGTCTCCGGTGTAGAAGAATAATGTACGATCGCGCCGTGTTCACCGTAAGCGCTGATCGGATCAAAGCTTGGGCGAAGGAAATTACCCATTTCCGCACGAAACTCATCCAGCTTATCGGATGCACTGATCTCTGTAATCTCCTGCTTGTTAACATTCTCTTTGACCCATTTCATAAAGCGAACATGCGCAATGCTGTCCTTGATCTGCGCTTTGCGGATATTCTCAATCTCTGTTTCATTTTTCAGAGCTTTAAACAGAATCTCTGGATTCTGTACATCAACGATCGTTACCTGCTCTGGAATATTTTTATACAATGCATAGTTCAATCTTACCTTATCAAGAAGCAGTGTGGTATCTGCATCGAGCTTCTTAATATCCTCATATATATCATTATACGGATGTAAATGAACGCCGTCTTTACTAAGCGATGCTTTCAGTTCATCATCCAGCTTACTCTCATCGATATACAGCTCCATGCTGTCCATGGTGATCACTGCATAAGACAGTACCAACGGGAAGAATTCCACATCATTTCCACGAATATTCAATGTCCAGCAGATGTCATCCAGTGTAGTAAGCACATGTTTGTCTGCATGATTCTTCTTCATCTCTTCACGGATTCTTGTAAGTTTGCTCTCTGTGGTCTCACCTGCATATTCAATGCCAAGTGCAAATACCGGCTCCCTGGAAAGCTCCGGTCTGTCTGTCCAGATCTGATCGATGAGATCCTGATGATACTGGATCTTGCCACCCTTATCTGCAGCGATCTTCTCATACTCATCTCCTGTATTCACGGAAATAACTCTTCCATCTACTCCCAGTGTACCGCCTGACGGTAATGCTTCTGCGAGATATTCCGGAATCGTCGGCACGCCCGGCTCACCCATTTTACGCAGAGTAATCGTAGTCCCTTCCAACTGCTTGTCAGCCTGCAGGAAATATCTCCCATCTGTCCACAGTCCTGCTTCGTCCAGTGTGATCACTGCTGTTCCGGCTGACCCTGTAAATCCTGTAATATATGCTCTCGCTTTAAAATGCTCACCTACATATTCACTCTGATGAAAGTCAGCTGTCGGAACAACATAGATATCAATTCCATTTGCTTTCATCACGGCACGGAGTGCCTGTAACTTCTCTGGTATCGTCATGATAATTGCCTCTTTTCTGAATTATACTTTTTATTATAATCTTCCGGATGATTAATCGTTCTTATTCATCCACTTCTTTAACACTTCTACGTAGTGGTCATTGTCCTCTACGAAGCACATATGTCTGCAGGTACGGAACAGTTCCCACTCAGAATTCGGGATACGGTCGTACATGAATTTAGCAACATATGGTGTACAGAGATCATTACCTCCGTTGATAATCAGTGCAGGCTCTTTGATGTCGCCAAGCTGATCGATCACATCGTAATCCTTCAGTGTTCCTAATGGGGTAAATTCGTTCGGTCCCCATCCTACTACGTAAGATTCTCTTCCGGCCTTTTTCGGACGTCTCAGGCATTCCGGATCATTCTCTGTCACTTCTCCTGCACAATGCTGACGCATGTACTCAGCCTCCGCTGCCTGATATTCCGGACTGCTGTAATCGCCGGACTCGGTTGCTTTCTTAATAGCATCCTGCATATCCTGTGGCATCTGCGCGATCATACGCTGTGCCTCTTCCGCCCACAGCCATGATGCCGGCAAAGTGCTGGACAGAATGATACTCTTCAGTCCTTCTGGCTTGTAATTGCACACATACTCCAGCGTCTGCATACCTCCCCATGACTGTCCAAGCAGATGGATCTCATCCAGGCCAAGATGCTTACGAAGCTCGATCAGCTCTTCGATCCACACTTTGGAATTCCACAGATCCGGTCGATTCTCCACATAAGAATTGCCACAGCCAATCTGATCATACATTACCAGCTGTCTTCCGTCCTCTTCCGCAATACGGTCCAGTACTTCAAAATAGTTATGAGTAGATCCAGGTCCACCGTGCAGCAGCACTAACGGCTTCTTATTACCCGTATTCTTACCAACAACACGATAATATGTCTTATACTCTAAAAATGGCATATATCCTTCTCTGATCTCCATGTCTTTTCCTCCTGTCTCTATAATAAGTCTTTGCTATGTATCTGCGATATTATTTCACAATGCCGACCATGTCCGCCACACTATCAAATCCCTGTGCCTGCATGTATTTCTCAATGCCTTCTACGATTTCCATCGTCACTGCCGGATTGTGGAAATTAGCAGTACCTACCGATACTGCACTTGCTCCTGCAAGAATCATCTCAATGGCATCTTCTGCTGAAGCAATGCCTCCCATACCAATAATCGGCAGCTTCACCGCCTGTGCCACCTGATATACCATGCGCACCGCGATCGGATGCACTGCCGGACCTGACATGCCGCCGGTCTTATTAGCAATGGCAAATGTCTTGCGGTTGATATCAATCTTCATTCCTGTAAGTGTATTGATCAGAGATACTACATCAGCTCCACCTGCCTCAACGGCTCTTGCCATCTCTGTAATATCGGTCACATTCGGACTCAGCTTCATGATAACCGGCTGTTTCGCGTATTTTTTCACTGCTTTGGTAATACTTTCCGCCGCCTTTGGATTCTGACCAAATGCGATACCGCCCTCTTTGACATTCGGGCAGGAGATATTGATCTCCAGCATATCCACGTCTTCATCTCCCAGACGCTCTACGACTTCACAGTAATCCTGCTCGGATTTGCCACATACATTCACAATAATTTTTGTATCATATTTACGCAGGAACGGAATGTCACGCTTACAGAACAGATCGATGCCCGGATTCTGCAGACCGATGGCATTCATCATGCCGCCGTACACTTCTGCCACACGCGGTGTCGGATTACCCGGCCATGGCACATTCGCTACCCCTTTGGTCGTTACTGCGCCCAGGCGGTTCAGATCTACAAATTCTGAAAATTCTTCTCCGGATCCAAAGGTTCCGGATGCGGTTGTTACCGGATTCTTCCATTCTACTCCGGCTATATTCACTGCCATATTCATCAGATCTCCACCTCCGTAGATAAGAATACCGGTCCGTCCTTGCAGACACGCTTGTTATGCACATTACTGTGGGCATCTACTTCCTTCGTCTTGCATACACAGCCAAGACAGGCTCCGATACCACACGCCATACGCTCTTCAAGGGAAATGTAGCAGAGAATGCCATTCTCTTCCGCATAAGCTTTGATCGCACGGAGCATTGTCATTGGTCCGCACGCAAAGATTACCTCTGCATCCAGCGCCTGCTCGCGGATCGCATCCATGACATTGCCCTTTGTGCCCACGCTGCCATCTTCTGTTGCGATATATAGCTTTCCATTCTGTTCAAATTCTTCTTTTAAGAAAGTATGTGCATCACGGTAACCGACTACGATCTGCTTCTCTGCGCAGTCGACCTCTCTGGCAAGCTCCAGGATCGGAGGCACGCCAATACCTCCGCCCATAAGGAATGTTTTTTTACCCTTTGCTTCTTCTAATGGGAATCCATTACCCATTGGTCCGATCACCGGGATCTGGTCTCCCGCTTTCAGCTCTGAGAACTGCTTTGTACCGGTCTTCTCACCGGTCACACGGTACACCATACGGAGTGCTCCCTTTTCCTTGTCGATCTCACAGATACTGATCGGTCTTGGAAGAAGCTTTGTACCGTCATTTGTATATATAGACAGAAACTGTCCAGGCTTAGCTTCTGCCGCTGCGGAAGTCTCCAGCCACAGGCTGAAAATGCCTTCTGCCAGCATTTCCTGAGACAATACTGTCGCCATCTCTTTCTTTCTGCTCATTATAATTCTCCTATCAGATTCTATTCTGAAACTTTTTCACGCCAATAAGCTCTAGCGGTTATTCAGTGCTCCGCCAATATCAGCAATCATCGCCTCTACTGCAGCTCTGGATGCATCACCAAAGTTCTCTGCACCGAATTTTGCATACTGTTCCTGCTTATATGCGGCAATGATTCCTCTGGAGGAATTCACAATTGCGCCCAATCCATCTTCATTGAAGAAGTGAACCAGATCCTTGCCTTTACCACCCTGTGCACCATAACCCGGTACCAGAATATAAGCCTTCGGCATAATCTTTCTCAGGACTTTACCCATTTCCGGATAAGTTGCTCCTACTACGGCTCCGATATAGCTGTACTCATCACCCATGCACTCTTCGCCCCAGGCGGCTACCTTCTCACCTACCAGTTCGTACAGCGGTCTGCCATCAATCAGACGATCCTGGAACTCGCCGCTGGAAGGGTTGGATGTCTTAACCAGGATAAATAATCCCTTCTTCTCTTCTTTACATACATCGATAAACGGATTGATACCGTCAGATCCCAGATATGGGTTAACCGTTGCAAAGTCTTCGTCAAATCCGGCATAACGATTCTTTCCTACCTGCACATGTCCCAGATGTCCTACTGCGTATGCTGCTGATGTTGAACCGATATCACCGCGCTTCACATCACCGATCACAACCAGTCCTTTTGACTTACAGTAATCAACCGTCTTCTTAAATGCCACAAGTCCCGGCACTCCAAACTGCTCATACATTGCGATCTGTGGCTTAACTGCCGGAATCAGATCATATGTCTTATCTACAATCTCCTTATTGAACTGCCAGATTGCCTCAGCAGCTCCTTCCAGTGTCTCTCCATATTCTGCAAATGCCTTTTTCTGCACATGCTCCGGCACATAGTTCAGCATCGGATCTAATCCTACTACAATCGGTGCTCCTGTCTTCTTAATATTCTCAACCAGTTTGTTAATCAATGATTTGTCCTCCTTCATATACGACTTTGCCGCCTACCATCGTGCAGGCCACTTCTCCTTTCACCTTCCATCCATGGAACGGTGTATTTTTCCCTTTTGAGAAAAATGTATTCTTATCGATCTCATATTCTTTACGTGGATCGAAAATAACCAAATCAGCAGTCTTACCCTCGGATACGGAACCTTTGTCTGTAAGTCCCAGAATCTTCGCCGGATTGGTGCTCATCTTTTCCACCATCTGCATCGGTGTCAGAATGCCTTTATCCACAAGCTCCGTATAGGTCAGTGCCGCAGATGTCTCCAACCCTACGATACCGAAAGATGCCAGCTTCATACTGCGATTCTTTTCTGCTGCTGCATGTGGCGCATGGTCAGTAGCGATCACATCCATCGTGCCATCCTTCAAACCTTCAATCAGTGCATCCACATCGGCCTGTGTACGAAGCGGCGGATTCATTTTAAAATTGCCATCATCACTGATAATATCATCTGATGTGAGGATAAAATGATGTGGGCATACTTCGCCGGTCACGTGGATCCCATCCTTCTTAGCTTCTCTCAGCATCTTCACACTGTCTGCTGTCGAGCAGTGGCACAGATGAAGTTGTACTCCTGTCTCTTTCGCAAGCAGAATATCTCTTGCCACGATCACATCTTCAACCGCATTAGTAATGCCTTTGAGTCCCAGTTCTTCAGCCCTGGCATCGGCGTTCATCACACCACCTTCTACCATTGTAATATCTTCACAGTGAGCAAATACGATCATTCCTGCTTCTTTTGCTGCCCGCATTCCCCTGCGATACAGGGACGCATTCATTACAGACTTGCCATCCTCGCTGATGCCCACACAGCCTTCTCTTGCCATGCCTTTGATATCTGCCAGATCTTCACCCATCTGTCCGATCGTTACAGAGCCAAGCTGTAATACATTGGTCTTAGACTCCTTCTTCGCGCGGTTCTGCACCTCGGATATCTTCACACCATTATCAATCACCGGCTTGGTGTTCGGCATTGCACATACAGTTGTCACACCGCCGTGTACCGCTGCCTCTCCGCCAGTCTTTAATGTCTCTTTGTATTCCAGTCCCGGATCCCGGAAATGCACATGCAGATCAACAAAACCAGGCATCACGTAGCATCCTTCTGCGTCGATCACCTTGTCTGCCTCTGCCGTTATCCCTTTTTCAACCTTTACGATCTTATCGTCTTCTACCAGCACATCGTATACACCGTTCCTGTCCGTCACAGGATCCAGCACATGTCCATTTTGTATTAATACTTTCATGCTATGTATTCCTTTCTCACTGTCTTCAGTCATTTATCTATACTTTAACACAATCCGTAAAAAAAAGGAACGGTGAAAACCGTTCCCTTCCTTACAACTTATTCTTAACTTCTTCCAGTGCCTTTTCAAGCTGATTATCACGATCCGGATTCTGCGCATCCTTCTCATACTGTACTTCCACATCCGGAGTCACACCTTTTCCGTTGATACCGAACTGTCCTGCGATCAGATACTCCGCAATCGTGAGCTTCACGCTGGTGCCATCTTTCAGATCAAAGATCTGCTGTACCACACCTTTACCATAAGTAGTTGTACCTACGACCTCACCGGTTCCAAATGTCTGGATCGCACCGGAGAATATTTCAGATGCACTGGCGCTGTTCTCATTCACCAGCACTACTAACGGCTTGGTAAACTGATGTTCATCATCTGATTCGTACACTGATTCTTTGCCCTGCTTATCCTTAATTGAAAGAGTCGTTCCCTCCGGCAGCATCAGATCCAGCATATCCGTAACCGTATCCACATTACCGCCCGGATTATTTCTCAGGTCAACAACCAGCCCTTTCATACCCTGATTCTCCAGATCCTCCAAGGCTTCTTTATACTGGTCTGTGGTAACATCGTCAAACTCTGTTACTTGAATATAACCGATCTTATCCTCTTTCATCTCATGATATACGGTGTCAGTCTGCACGATCTTACGGGTCACTGTGGCAGTATACTCCTCGCCATCATCGCCACGAAGTACCGTAAGTTCTACCGTTGTGCCCTCGTCACCGCGAATCTTACTGACAACCTCAGACAGATCCTCTCCGGAAATATCCTTACCGTCTACTTTGTATAGGATATCATCTACCTTAAATCCGGCCTCTTCTGCACCTGACCCCTCATAGACCTTCAAAAAAGTAATAACTTTTGTATCTTTGTCCTGTGAAAATAATGCTCCAATTCCACCAAATTCACCAGATGTACTCTGCATCAGTGCTTTGGTCTCATCCTCGTCGTAGTATACAGAATATTTGTCTCCCAGCCCGTCAATATAGCCTCTGTACAGTCCTTCCTGAAGATCATCCATATCAATATCACCGGAATAACTCTCATCTACCAGCTGTTCCAGTAATTCCAGCTTCGTCTTTGTGCTGTCATCCAGAAGTTCCTCGCTGTTCGATGTGGACGAACTTTTCTTTGATGTCTTAGATGTTCCCGGCAGTTTAATCCCACAGGAAACCATGCTCATAATTAATAATACAGCAAGGGCGCCTGTAAGCGCCCCTTTGAAAAAACTTTTTTTATTTTTCATGCTTTAATCCCTTGTCTAAACCAGATCTACAGATACAGTCTTGGGTCAACCGGAGTGCCGTTTACCCATACTTCAAAATGAAGATGCGGACCAGTAGAATATCCTGTTGTACCTACCGCTGCAATATTCTGTCCTGCACTTACAGACTGTCCTGCACTTACATAAATTGCACTACAATGCTGATACAGTGTGGAAAGACCGTTACCATGGTTAATCACCACATAATTACCTCTTGCCACATTATAACTTACAGTTGTAACTGTACCGCTTGCTGACGCATAAATCGCGCTTCCGGTACCTGCCGCATAGTCACGTCCTTTATGGTTTGTGCTTCCGATGCCACCCGGTGATGTACGTCCACCGAACTCACTACTGATGTAAGCTGACGGACACGGATTGCTAAGTCTGCCACTACCGCTTGGTGTAATAGATGCTCCCGGTGAAGAACTAGCTCCACTCGAACTGCTGCTACTTGATGAGCTACCGCTATTTGAACTGCTGCCACCTGATGAACTTCCACCTGAACTGCCGTTTCCTCTATTTGCTGCTGCAGCAGCTTCCTGCTGTACACGCGCCTGTCTTGCAGCTTCTTCCTGTAATGCCTGCAATTTGGCTGCATTCTCTCCAATAGCTGTTTCCAGATCACCGATCAGATCCGCTTTCTCTGAAATCAATGTTGAAACTTCATTCTGTTTATCCTGAAGCTGTGTCTGTAATGTCTCCAATTCCGCTTTCTCAGTTTCCAGTGCTGTCTTTTGATCATCAACATCCTGAACTGTCTGCTGGAACTCTTTTAGCATCTGTCTGTCATAATCAGAAATCTGCGCAATGTATTCTGCATTATTCAAGAATTCACCGATTGACTTAGATTCCAGAAGAACCTCAATAAACTGTGTATTACCGTTCTCATACATGTACTTGATACGCTTCTTCATACTCTCGTACTGATTATTCTCATCAATCTGAGCCTGGATCAGTTCGGTCTCTTTCGCATCAATCTCTTCCTGCTTGGTGTTAATATCTTCAGTCGTCTTATCCATCTCATCGATCAGATCATTCAACTGCTTGGTCAGAGCGGCTTTCTCTGCTTCTGCCGAATCCTTCTGAGACTGGAGTTCTTCACCCTTTTTCTGTGTCTCCGAAATCGAAGATGCCTGTGCAGGAATCGCGCACCCAATTGAAAGCGTCAGTGCTAAGATTACACTTAATACTCTTTTTTTCTGCATAATAATTCTCCTTAATTTTCCCCTGCCTAATTACCTGTTTCTCAAACCCTCATCTAATTCTAAAAAGTTACTTTTATTAATTATACCCTCAGATGTTTACGAATGGTAAATGCACTGCCGATGAAACCAATACCTACACCGAGGATCAGACCGACCGGAAGTAACGTACGGTATACTGTCGTTACCGGAAGGAACTCAATGATATTATTCAGCAGGCTGAACTTGGTCATCACATAAGCAACTGCCTTATCAT
The DNA here is from genome assembly GCF_025567415.1 of Dorea ammoniilytica. Lineage (NCBI taxonomy): Bacteria > Bacillati > Bacillota > Clostridia > Lachnospirales > Lachnospiraceae > Dorea > Dorea ammoniilytica. The sequence goes on along the minus strand of NZ_JAOQJV010000015.1, from coordinate 44,658 downwards.
ATACAAAGTACAGGATCACCAGCGGAATCACCGCACCGATCAGTCCGATCACAAGACCTTCGATGATAAACGGTGCCCGGACGAATCCGTCCTTTGCTCCAATATATTTCATGATCGCAATCTCTTCTCTTCGCACGGTAATACCCATTGTAACGGTATTACTGATCAGGAAGATGGATACTGCAAGCAGAATGCCGATCAATACGATAGATACATAATAGATCAGTCGGTTCACACTGGTCAGTGTCTTTGCTACTACGTCAGACTTATTGACCTTGCTCACCCCGTCCAGCTTCTCTGCATAAGATACAACATCTTTCTGCTTGGACACATCACTCATGTATACTTCATAGTTGTCAGATCCGCTCAGCGGATTATCATCCTTGAATCCGTCTGCTAGTTCTTTGGCATCTCCGAAATACTCGTCCTTAAAGGAATCCCATGCTTCGTCTGCCGATACAAAATTCACCTTCAATACGCCGTCCTGGCTTTTCAGCTCATCGCCGATCTTCTTGATCTGCGCATCAGTTGCTTCTTCATCAAAGAATACCGTGATTGCAACGCCTTCCTCGGCTTTCTGAACCATGTATCTGAAATTGGTTACAATTGAAAAGAATATACCAAACAGGAAGATACATGCCGCCATGGTCGCAATAGACGCAACGGAGAACATTTTGTTTCTTCCGATATTCTTAAAACCCTGTTTTGTCTGATATCCGATCGTACTAATTCTCATTATTATACCCACCTCTTTGCTCGTCGCTTACAATGACCCCTTTTTTCATTGTAATAACACGCTTTTTCATCTCGTTGACAATCTCCTGGTTATGCGTAACAACAAGCACTGTTGTTCCTCGCTCATTGGCCTCCTCAAGGAGCTTCATGATCTCCCATGAGTTGGTCGGATCCAGGTTACCTGTCGGCTCATCTGCCAGAAGAATTGCAGGCTCATTCACAATCGCTCTCGCAATAGCAACTCGCTGTTGCTCACCACCGGACAGCTCCTTCGGATATGACTTATACTTCTGTGCCAGTCCTACCAGCGACAGTGCTGCCGGAACTTTCTTCTTGATGATACGTGTTGGTGTCTCTACGACACGCTGCGCAAATGCAATATTTTCATAAATATTACGATCCTTCAGCAGACGGAAATCCTGGTACACAACACCCAGACCTCTGCGGTACATCGGAATCTTTCTGTGCTTTAATCTTTCAAGGTTCTGTCCGTTCACCATGATAGTGCCGGATGTAGGCTCCAGTTCCTTCATAATCAGCTTGATCAGTGTAGACTTACCGGAACCACTATCACCTACGATAAATACGAATTCGCCCTGTTCGATCTTCAGATTGACACCGTTCAGAGCAGCAACCCCTTTTGAGTACTCTTTCGTTACCTCATTTAATTCAATCATACTTTCCTCCTAAATTATTTAATACTCCATCGACTCCATATATTTCATGTACTTGACTACCATTAATGCAATCTTAAATGTGATCGCGTCTTCAAATACCCTGAGATCAAGTCCCGTACTCTTCTGCAGCTTGTCCAGACGATACACCAGTGTATTACGGTGGATATAAAGCTGTCTTGAAGTCTCAGACACATTCAGGCTGTTCTCAAAGAACTTATTGATCGTAGCCAGTGTCTCTTCGTCGAATTCATCCGGAGATTTCCCCTCAAAAATTTCACGGATAAACATTTTACAAAGTGGAATCGGCAACTGATAGATCAATCGCCCGATACCTAATGTACTATACGCGATAACCTTCTTCTCGTCAAAGAATATTTTGCCGACATCCAGTGCAAGCTTCGCTTCTTTATATGATTTGGATACTTCACGGATATCATTAACGATCGTGCCATAAGCAATCCTTACATTCTCCTCGCCTTCGCTCTTCAGTGCATCGTAAAAGTCTGCGGCTGCCTTCTCAAGCTCCGGATATCCTTCTGTCAATCCAAGCTGCTTCATGATGATAATATCTTTTTCATCGACCGCTGTAATAAAATCCTTGGTACGTGCACTTAAGATTCCGCGAATGTTGTCCAGACGACCATTGTCTTTCTCATGGTTCGTCTCCACAATAAAGATAACACGCCTAGCCTCTGTGTCAATATGTAATTTTTTGGCTCTGTTATAAATATCTACCAGAAGCAGATTGTCAAGCAACAGATTCTTAACAAAATTGTCCTTGTCAAAGCGCTCCTTGTATGCGATCAGCAGACTCTGTATCTGGAATGCCGCAAGTTTGCCTACCATATACACATCGTCGCTTCCGCCATTTGCTAATAATATATACTCCAGTTGGTGTTCATCAAAAATCTTAAAAAACTGACACCCCTGAATCACCTGACTGTCCGCCGGTGATGACGCAAATGCCATTACCGCATCTTCATAACTTACCTGTCCGGAAAATGTTGTCGCAAGAGTTTTTCCATCGGTATCCATGACGCACAGGTCGATTCTGGTGATCTCCTTCAAACCATCAATTGTGTTTTGAAGTATCTGATTAGATATCATAGTCCATCTCCTCCATTGATTTCAATATGCATTTTTCACAATATCTGACGTATACATTTGCCTGGTTCTGCATATTACTATTTTTTATCTTAATACATATCAACAAAAAAAGAAAGAGGAAATCAAGTATTTTTGTTGATTTCCTCAGCTTTTAAGATAATCTTCAGACTTTTATCTCCTATACATTGTGTACAAATCCCTTTTAAGTCCAAGTCCACATATCTTACATCTTAAAATTCTTTTTTGTTTTTTTCTATCTCACGTCTGAAAAGCATACGATCCAGAAATGTCATCACTTTGCCCTTGCCGCTCTTCTGACGATATGCAAATTCCATCAGTTTACCTGCGCCGAGCCAGACTCTCGTATTGATCTGACTTCTGTTCCTGGCAATAAATTGCTCCTGTACCGGCGGTGTAAGTATCGCGATCACGCAATCTGCTTCGCCACCGTTGATCGCATTCACCAGCATATCATCTGCCTCCGTGCCCGGTGCAACCTTAGCCGCACCAACAATTGCAATGCCGCGATATTCTTCCGTAAGGCAGCCCGTCAGCTCATCCACCTCTTCATCCGTCTCTACTAGTAAATAGACTCTGCAGTGATTCCGATGCAGATACTTTAGCCACAAGCGCAGGAATGTCTGTGACTCGATCTCGCGCATACTTCTGGAATCTGTGATACCTGCCGCTTCCAGGATATCCTTCTGCCCCGGAAGTACCAGATCGCTCTGTTCGATTGCTTCCCGGTAACTGTAATCATCTCTTGCATACATAAGTGCTTCGATCGTAACCAGATCGATCACGCTGGTAGCGGGTGTGTCCATATATTCTACAGCTGCTTTTAACGCCTGCTTTGCCGAGCAGTGCTCTATATTCACGTCTAATACATTAATCATCTCTCTCATAGCATCACCTGTCAAAAGATTGTATCAAAAGGATTATTCCTTTGCAAGTAATGACATGAAAAGTTCATACTAATTAACATTTCTGTGATTATTTGACGCTTCCCTGCGCTTTTTTGTGATCAATCCACCGATTCGTCCCGTTTCTTTTGATGACAGCGATTTCCATCCGTTCTGAAGCACCTGATCCAGAAGTCCAAGTTCTTCCGCAATTTCGTATTTCATTTTCTCATCCGGTGTTACCTTACTGAGATCGATCGGTTTATCTTTTTTTCCAGACATATTATCTGCCCCTTTCCTGATTCTACAGGAAGTATTGACAGATTCATTATCATCTATTCATACACTTTACTTCCATGCAAGCTCTTTCTGCATGGTAAATGAATATATGATTTTCTCTCTTACTTTCTTTCCGGTAATCTGCTCCAGTGCCCTTGCATAATACTCAAGCTGGGACTGGTATTTTTCCAGAAGTTTCTGTTCCGACCAGATCTTATCGGTCTTATAATCGAGTACCACGAGTTCTCCGTCTTCCTCAAAACACACGTCGATGATTCCCTGTACCAGCATGGTCTCATCTGCTTCCGTCATCTCCGGGTAAATATCCCGCACCGGAATTCCCAGTACAAACGGCTGCTCCTTCCACAGCTTGTCATCTTCTGCTGCCTGCTTCATGCGCTGTCCGGATGTTGTATGGATAAAGGTAAGGATATCTTTCAGCTTCACACTCTCTGCCATCTCTCCTGCAATCCGTCCGGATTCACACATCTTCGCAATTGCTGCCTCTGTACCTTCAAGATCATATTCCTTTGTAAAGTCCAGAAGTTCCATCACTCTGTGATATGCGGTACCTCGCGGTGCTCCGGTAATCTCTTCCTCTTCCTGCAGAAATCTCGGGATCAATGGCACCACCGGCTCGTCTTCATATGGAAGTTCTCCTGCTTCCTCGGCAAGATATGCCCGCTTCTTTAACTCCGATACGGTGTATTTCAGCTTTTTTCCTTCCAGATCTCGGTAAGGATACTGATAATAAAACTGCTGTTTCAGACGCTCCTGCATCTTCTCATCGTAGACTTCTTCCACATTCCACTCTTCCAGTGCCTGACGTGTCACCATCTGTTCCGCAGTCTCTTCCACCTGCATTCCTCGCACCCGGGACATATCCACGATCTGGACACGAAATGGACTATTCTCTCCTCTTCCTGCCACCGCCGGAAGTATCCAGTCCAGATAACGTTTCGCCCCCGCAAGCTGTCCAAAGCTCATCGGAACCGGATGAGCCGCCATATTTTCCTTATGATATAAGGCCTGATTCATTGCCTCACGAACCTTTGCCTCCGGGTCTTTCAGTGTACCGGTCACGATCAGCTTCTCTTTCGCCCGGGTCAGTGCCACATAGAGCACGCGAAGCTCTTCTCCCATGCTCTCCAACACCTCTTCCCTGGCAATCACATTTCTGATCAGTGTTGGACATTTGGTACGCGTCTCAAGATCCACGCTTTCCAGTCCGATCCCAAGAGAGGCATGCATCAGCACATCCCCCTGGCTGTCCTGCCGGTTAAATTTCTTTCCCATACCTGCCACAATGACAATCGGGAATTCCAATCCCTTACTTTTGTGAATACTCATGAGCCGCACGGTATTAGACTGTTCATCTGCCGTGTTGGCTTCCCCGTAATCAATCTCGTATTTCTGAAGCTGTTCTACGTACCGTATAAAATGAAATACGCCTTTATAGCTGCTACTCTCAAAGGTTCTCGCTTTCTCCAGTAACATATCCAGATTGGCTGCTCTCTGCTCCCCTGCCGGAAGCGCAGAGATATAATCGCGGTAACCGGTCTCCTGCATGATCTTATCCAGCAGCCTGTGAAGTGCCGTGTAAGGGATCATTCTGCGAAAATGTTCCATCTGATCCAGACATGTCACCAGTTTACTTTTTATAACTTCATCTGACCCTTCTTTTGCATAACAGTTTACCGCCTGATGGAACGGCTTGTCCCTGTAGCTTCCCTTAATCCGGGCAAGTTCTTCATCCGTCATATGACCGAATATCGACCGCAAAACAGATGCTAACGGTACATCCTGCCGTTTATTATTCAGGATTCTGAGGTAATCTAACAGCACTCCAATCTCTCTGGTCTCGAAATAACCTTCACTGGAACCGGCGTACACCGGGATTCCCTCTTTTTTCAGAACTTCCATATAGACATCCGCATATCCCTTCATACTACGTGTCAGGATCACGATGTCCCGGAACTCTGCCGGTCGCATCTGCTCTGTCTTCTTATCCTTCACCATCTGATGACGGATCAGTTCATGAATCCGTCCCGCGATCACCGATGCTTCCTTTTCACGATTCGACAGCTTCTCTACATCTGCACCGGATTCCGCATCATCCTCGGTATCCACAAGAATCAGCTCCGGGGTATTGTCTGCCTGGGAATCTGATATTTCAGGATAACTTGCCCCCGGATATAATGCTGCCCGGTCATCGTATTCTACACCGCCCAGATCCCTGATCATGATCTGCCGGAAAATGTCATTGGCTCCGGTCAGCACTTCTTTCCTGCTCCGAAAATTCTTATGCAGATCAATTCTCTGCTCCGGTCCATCCGTCAATGTATAAGAATCGTATTTCTCCATAAATAATTCCGGTCTGGACAGACGAAATCGGTAGATGCTCTGCTTCACATCACCTACCATAAAGATATTATTCCTGCCCGACCATTTACCGGACACACTGGTCAGGATCGTTTCCTGAATCAGGTTACTGTCCTGATATTCATCAATCATGATCTCATAGAACTGCTTCTGATATTCCTCCGCCACCTTGGATGGCACAAGTCTGCCATCCTCTTCGCGGGTAAGAATCCGCATGGCATACTGCTCCATATCATCGAAGTCAATCATATTACGGGAACGTTTTATCTCTTCAAAACGCTGCGAAAAGTCAGTTGTCAGACGCGCCAGCATCTGCATATAAGGTCTGCACCGTCCGATTTCTTCCAGCACATCCTCTCCCGGTAATTCATAATACAACGACTTCAGGTCTTTTATCATGTCCTTGACGCTATCCCGCACTCGTTTCACGAAATTCGCTTTCTCTTCCGAAGCCTGATTCTTGCGGTTCGAAGCAAGACGTTTCCAATTAATCCGCTGGATGGCTTCGTAAGTCTCTTCGTATCCTTCTGCCTGTTCCAATCGTTCGATCTGACGCAGGTCATCTTCCAGCGCATCCATATACATCTGCGGTCCATCTGGTGCCACACATACAGTAAGTCCCTGCTGCAAGAGCTCCCTTGCTCCTGCCATATACCCCGCCATATTTTTCTGCATTGCCTGATAGTACACTGTCGCCTGCAGTTCTTCCATATTCTCTACTTCATATGCATGTACACATTCTGCCAGCCATCTGTCCGGTTCCGGATAACTGCGTGAAAATTCATACAGACACTCGATCAGCTCCTCAATCTTCTTATCATCACGGCTTCCTCCGTAGCTTTCTACCAGATTCAGGAACTCCGGATCTGCTTCTTCATAATACTGTTCTAACATTTCCTGCATCACTTCACCGCGCAGAAGCTTTAATTCTCCCTCTTCGCCAATCCGAAATGCCGGATCCAGATCAATGGTATGAAAATGCTCTCTGATTACGGATAAACAGAAACTATGGATCGTCGTAATCTGCGCGCTGTGGATCAATGTCGCCTGCCGGTTCAGATTCTCATCCTCCGGCCGCTTCTCTGCCTGATCTTCAATTGCCTGTCGGATACGCTCTTTCATCTCTGCCGCTGCTGCCTCGGTAAATGTCACGATCAGCAGCCGGTCTACATCCACAGGATTCTCTTTTCTGGTAAGCATGGTAATGATTCGCTCCACCAGCACTGCTGTTTTTCCGGAGCCAGCTGCCGCCGACACCAGAATATTACGCCCGCCAAGCTCTATGACCTGCCGCTGTTCTTCGGTCCATTGGACTCCCATGGCGTATCCTCCTTTCTGTTAAAAGCATCCGATGCCTTTCCTGTTTCTCCTGATACTGCACTCTGCATTTTTGCAACCGCTTCCTCGCGCGTCAGCTTCTTTCTGTCCAGATATTCATAGCCGTCAAGCTGCGGATCAAATCCACAGATCTGCTGATAAATACACTGCTTGCACCCATAATTTTGACCCTGGCGATATGGCTGCACTGCCACCTCACCCCGGACAATCTGCTGTCTGATCTCTGCCGCTTTCTGATCCGCATACTCCATCATGGTGTGGAATTCTTCCTGTCTGACCGCTCTGGATACTTTAGCAAGGCTTCCGTCATTATTAAACTTCACCGGCACAGCCAATGAATCTCCTGTACGATCCCTTTCCAGATGTTCCAGACTGTTCTGCTCCAGATTCACCACGCCGTCCGGGCGCAATTCCTTCAGAAGCCTTTTTTCAAGATCTGCTTTACCATTTTTCTCTAACAGCGGATCCTTCATACGGTAATAAAATACGCCCGACGGGATCACCTGTTTACCCGGATATCGTTTCTTCATACGGTCGGTTGCCGCATTCATATATACCATCAGCTGTAACTGCAATCCATAATAAAGTGCTGACACATCGAATCCCTTCTGTCCGGTCTTATAATCGATAACCTTCACATAGACTTCATCCTGTGTCTCACACACATCAATCCGGTCGATCTTGCCGCTGCCAAAGGACATCTCATATGCCGACGGCTCAAAATCACCCCTGGCTAACTGTTCGGTAAGTGCCCAGACCGTGCGGTTCAGCAGACGGTCAAGTCTTGTGATCATGTATTCATTTCTGGCAGAACTGTACAGTACAGAATTACCGTAATCGGCAATGGATTCATCCAGACTCTCCCGCACCAGCTGCTGCCGCTTCTCTTCTTCTATCTTCGTCCATCCGCCTTCTTTTTCTGCTTTTTCGGAATAGCGCTCCATCGCACTGTGAAAGACATTTCCCAGATCCAGCGGCTGGAACTCATATTCTTTCCGTTCCTTCAAACGCAGTCCGTACGTCAGAAAATGTGCAAATGCACAGGCAGAGAATTTCTCCATTCGGGAAATACTGTTCTGGAAATGCGTACCGTAAAGGAGCTTTGCAGCTTCCTCACTGATCTGTTTCGGATGATAAGAATAAAATGACGCATCCAGAAGATCTCCGATCTTCTCTGCCCATTCGGAATGCTTCTTATACCAGTTATAAAGTTCCATCCAGCTGCTGCCGCCTGCATCACTCTGCATGCGGAGTCCCCGGATCAGTGCCTGCAGTCCGATCTCCGGCGTCAGCTCCTGCTCAGTTAACGGCTTTGACGCCTCATCGATCACCGGCGCATCCGGGAATAATCTGCGGATCTCACCGATCAAATACGCCGGACGCTTTGCTTTGCCATCTGCTCCCGATCTGCTGTAAAACAAATGCAGTTCCTCTTCCGGTTTGGTCAGATTCAGATACAGATAAAATTTCTGAATATATGCCTGTTCTCTTCCACCCGGTGTGAGTGAGAGATTTTCCTGCTCAAACTGCGCTCTGTCCTGTTCACTTAACAGTCCTGTCCTCATCAGATTGCCCGGAAGCAGCGAATCATTGACTCCAAGCATCAGCAGTACACGGATATCTTTTAATCTGGTTCGCTGTACATCCCCGGCGATCACCTGATCCAATCCCGGCGGAATTACACCAATCTTAATCTCATTCAGTCCGGCATCCAGAAGCTCCACGTATTCCTTTAATGTTACCGGTTCGTCTCCCAAAAGCTCTACAAATTTGTCGAAGAGACCAATCAAAGCACTATATACCTGTGCATATTCTCTGGCAAGCGCAAGTTCTCCCTCTTCCGTGAATGCATCCTCCTGCCGTTTTAATTCCTGCTGCAGTTCCTGCTCTTCCAGAAAACGATAAAGTGCCTCGGTAATATCACGCACCGTTTTCTTCCGCTGCCGCAGTACAAAAAGCAGACCGTCCACCAGCTCCACCAGTTTCACCCGAAGGTGATTCAGATGCTCCAGTTCGTCCTCTGTCACATCTGCACCTTTGCGCACCCATCGCTGCTGCCAGTTTTTATACCCACGGATACCAAGTGCCAGACAGTAATTCTCCAGCTCATCCACCTCGTCATCTGTAAACGGTCCATAACCTGCTCTTAAGAAGCGAAACACGCTTTCATAAGTAAAGCTCTGCTCCGCCATATTCAAAATGCTTCGCACATACTCCACAAAAGAATTCAGCAGAATACTCCGCTTATAATCCATAAATACCGGAATCCTGTATTTGGCAAATGCTTCTTCCAGATAATCGCCATAGCCATTAAGATCCGTTGCCACTACACCAATCTCCCGGTAACGCATGCCCTCTTCCCGCACAAGCCTGCGGATCTGCGCAGCTGCCGCATAGGCTTCTTCTTTTGGTGTTCTGGTCTCATGAATCGCGATCGTGTCCGGCTTCCCGATATAATATCTGCCCGAATAACGGAAAAGATGCTCCTCCAAAAAGGCAAGTGCCTCGCTTTTCCGAAAACGGTAAAACGGTCTCTTTTTGAGCCATACCGGTTCTGTCTGCTCCACACCGCACGCTCTGGCAATCCTCGTCAGTGTTGTCACCGTATGCTTACTCATCCCAAACATCTGGCAGGCATCCGTATAACGGTAAGGATCTTCTCTGTCATCAATGGTTACTGTCACGATCACATTTCTGGCAAGCTTCATAAGCTCCGCAAGCAGTCTGTTCTGCACCGGAGTAAATCCGGTAAATCCATCCAGCACGACCACACTCCGCTTCAGCAGTTCCGATTCTGGCACTGTTCTGCACAGCACATCCAGAATTTCCTCTTTGGTAATATATCTGTCCTGGAGATATTCCCGAAACTTCTTATATATAAGACTCATATCCTTTAACTTATAATACAGATAAGATTCTTCTCCTACCCGCTTCATCACGCAGTCCAGTTCTTCTTCCCCGATATCATACTGGTCGAACTCCGACAGAACCGACTTCACCTCACTGATATAGCCGAGACGCTTCATGTTGCCTTTCAGCACAAGCAGCTCCGGTTCGATGTCTCCGGCAATCTTGCGCAAGATCAGGTTCTTGCCCTCATCGTCCAGCACAGGCGTATTTCCTTTCCCTGTCTCTTCAAAAATCCGATATGCCAGTCGTCCGAAACTCAACACATCGATATTCATAATGCCCTTTTTCTCGTTCATCAAAACAAGGTCCTTCTGCGTCTGCATCGTAAACTGCTCCGGCACCAGGACCATGTAATTAAGGGCAGGGTGTTCCCCTGCCTCCTGTATAATTCTCTGATATAAATAGTGGGACTTTCCGGAACCGGAACCCCCAAATACAAATTGTAATGCCATATACTCCTCCCGGCATCTGTCTTGAAATCTGTCAGCCAATCCTTCCAGGCTATGAATCTGCAAATATTTTTCCATATATCGGAACCGGCACATAGGCTTCTACAGCAATGCCGTCTTCCAGATATTCTTCTCTGAGAAGCTCTCCGTACTTGCGGATCAGCTGGATCTTCGCTGCGTCTTTATATGGAAATGTATACTCTACCAACGCTTTCTGTCCCCGGAGCACCTCTTCCAGCTTGCTCTCCAGTGCATCGATCCCCGCTCCTGTCGCCGCTGAGATCGGCACTGTCGCATCCGCCTGAAAATCCCGCAAGATCACTGGCTCTGTCAGCAGATCCTGCTTGTTAAACACGGTGACCACCGGTTTATCCTGTACGCCCAGTCCCCGCAGCGTCTCATATACAATATGCATCTGCTCATCCATCTGTGGATTCGACGCATCCACCACATGCAGGATCAGATCTGCATACTTTGCTTCCTCCAGTGTACTGCGAAATGCATCAATCAGATGATGTGGCAGCTTCCGGATAAATCCAACCGTATCTGTAAACAACACCTTCTGTCCGCTGCCAAGCTGATATCCCCTGGTCGTCGGATCCAGTGTGGCAAATAGCTTATTCTCTGCCAGCACTTCCGCTCCCGTCAAATAATTCAGAAGCGTCGACTTGCCCGCATTGGTATATCCTACAATAGCAATAACCGGAAGCATCTCTTTCTTCCGCTGTTCTCTTGCCACCTGTCTGTGATTCTTCACTTCTGTAAGCTCACGGTTCAGTCTGGCAATGCGCCCTTTGATCAGTCTCCGGTCCATCTCCAGCTTCTTTTCGCCGGGACCTCTGGTACCGATACCTCCTCCAAGCCTTGAAAGTGATGTACCATATCCGGTAAGTCTCGACTGGCGATACTTTAACTGGGCAAGCTCCACCTGGATCTTACCTTCATTGGTAGATGCTCTCGCGGCAAAGATATCCAGGATCAGTAGCGTTCGGTCCATGATCTTCGTATGCAGCTCATCCTTCAGATTGCCGATCTGTGCCGGCGACAACTCGTCATCACAGATAATACCATCTGCTTCTGTCTCCCACAAGAGATCTCTGATCTCGTCAAGCTTGCCCTTTCCCACATAAGTTCCCGGATGGATCAGTTCTCTCTTCTGGATCACTCTGCCCACACACTCCGCTCCGGCAGTGCGCGCAAGCTCTTCCAGCTCATCCAACGATTGATCCACATCCTCCGCATCGGATAAACTGATTCCCACCAGGATTACCCGTTCTTTTTTCTGTTCTGTCTCATACATCTATGTTCTGTTCCTTCTGTAATTCTGTTATTGTGTCTCCAGAAATTCTGCTTCTTTCGTTCCGCGTTCGTCGTCCGGATAATCCTTCACATACTCCTTCAGCTTCGTCCGGGCATTCTCCCATTTGCCAAGCTCCTCATATGCTACGATCTCGTTATACTTCATCTCCTGCATCAGTTCCTTGCTAGCATCGTCACATTCCTGCCCCAGATTGTAATAATTCAGAGCTTCCTTTGGATTATCCAGCTTCAGTTCGCAGCTTCCGAGGAAATTATACAGTGCTGCAGTCTTCTCCGCACCATTATCCAACGCTGACTGAAATGCACTGAGTGCTGCTTCATACTCACCCAGTTCCCATTTCGCCATACCGATGCCGCGGTATGCCTCTCCGGTGTCCTGTCCTTTGTCCACTGCTTCCTTGAACTTCGTGACAGCTTTTTTATAGTTACCATCCTCCAGGTAAGTTGTACCCTCTTCGATTGCTTTGGAGCCACAGCCTGTCAATGCCAGGCACAGCAGCATGAATATTGCAATAAAACTTACGTGTCTCTTCATGTTATCCTCCCCATTAGAGATTATTCTATGAATCCATTATGCCAAATCCAGAAAGACATTTCAATACGAAGAAAGGAACTTACCTTAGTAAGTCCCCCTTTTTGTCTGTCTCTTCTCTATTAAAAAAATAACTGCCATCATCAAAAGTCCCACAAGACTTAAGAATTTGCCTGCTGCCACACCGGAAGCGTGATATATGATCACAACACTGTGTTCGCCGGATTCTATAGGAAATCCCAGAAATGCTGTGTTCACCTTTTTAGGCACTGCCTGTTTCCCATCCACATAGATGGTAAAGTTCTTATCATATGGGATCGACGTAATAAAATATCCGGTATTCTGTACATCGATCTTACCTGCGATCGTATTGCCTTTTGTATCATCCCTGTCCACCTGAAATGCAGACTGATACAGATTCTGACCTTCTTCCATATCTTCCGTGTACGCACTTGCGGATCCTATATAACACTGTACTCCTGTCAGTTCATATTCCCCTGCTCCAAAGGTTATCTTCAGATCAGTCTGGTCTGACGGAAGTGTCATCACATAGGTAAATGTCGTATTTCCATTATAATATAAGTGACTTTCGGAACTCAGCTTATTACGGATTCCATTTACCCAGATTGCCACATCATGATTCGGTCTGTAATTGTCCACCTGAAACTGAAGATATAGATTATAGTCTGTCGCTTCACTATATACCGATGTCTCCGCCGGCACAGATACATTTACCGAAGTTTTATTCTTTGCCTTAATCTCAATGTTACCATCTGCATCCGTTGATATCTTCATCTGCTTTGTATTCATATCCGGAATCGTAAATGTACTTTTTTCTGCCGTAGCTTCAACCAGACTCTTGCATCCCTGATCATCCGCAGCTGACTCCGCATTATCTGTACTGTTTGCATTTACTACAGCGTAATTCATCAGCGCAGTCTGGTTATATGGAAATGCAAGCGTCTGATACTCTTCCTCCGTCATCACACGGTCTGTGGCATAGGCAATCGGTGCCACGCCCGCATTTTCTGTTACGATCGGTGTTCCGTCCTTTTTCTGTCTGATCTGATACTTTACACCCATAAATCGCTGATATAATGGATTCTTCGCCACACTCTGCATCAGATCATTGCGGTATGGCTGTTCCAATTCAAACGTATCCTTGCGAAAATTCTGATAATCCGTATTATACGCGGAAGAATAAAGGGATGACACCCACTGTTCGGATGCCCAGACCCGGTTCAGATCTGCGGCATTTTCCGTATCTTTCCCCATCTGTTCGATCCGATAAAAGGAAGAATCATGCTGCAGAATATCATTCACGGTATCTCCAATCCTGCTGTCTGTCACTTTTGCATACTCTGCGGGTTCGATCAATTCACTGCTGTACGCATTAGACACACCTTCAAACAGTGTCAGACAGATCAATGGCGGAACGATCAGTACCGCTATCCTGCGTTTCCAACAGAATACAGCAATGGATATCAATGCGATCATTCCATCCAACATGAGCAACTGCCACTGCATTTTATACGAAATCGTTGCATTGTTGCCATAATAGCTATACATAATCACAGCTAGCGTAAGTACTGCGGCAACCAGATTAACCGACAGCGAAATCTCATGTTTCTTATTCTTCCAAAGATATAACGCGATCAGATAGCAGATCAGCGGTAAAAATGGAATCACAGCCTTATCTCTTATATATAATCCGCCATTCAGAAGCCATGCAAATACCGGCAGGCTAATAACCAGCATACAGCCCCAGGAAAGTACACGCTCACTCCATTTTCGGTAAGTAAGTCCGACAATTAATACGGTAATTGCAAGAGTGGTAAGTCCCAGTCCATAAGTTCCATACGCTACACGAAGCGGCGGGAACTGCGGTGTCAAAAGCTCCCCGATCTTCATGCCGGCTGCTTCCTGCTTTCTTCCGAAAAGTGCTCTTGCCGTCGGCACCAGCAGAATACCACTCATACATACAGCTGCAAGCATTGGCATCACAAAGCGAACTCCATCTTGCAAAAATGCAGGTACCCGGAACTTCGGTGTGATTTCCAAATACCGGTACACACCATAGAGCACCAGTGCCAGCATACCGCCAATGCTGAAATAAAAGCTGGTCATGATCATCAGAAATACACTGATCAGATACAGATCCGCTCGTTTCTTATCGAAATACCGATCCACCCCGATCAGTGACATATAAAGGAACGGCATATAGTTGACAAACATCACCTGATGACAGGACTGATAGATCACAGGACCTGCCAGCATATACATCAGTGCTACGCCAAGTCTTATCTCTTCCGGAAATCCGCGTCTGCCAAGCCAGTAATACAGAAGGCACACAGATACCGCGATCCCTGCAATGCTGACTGCGATTATATAATCGCTCATTTTAACAAAAGGCAGCAGATAGGACAACAGGATTACCGGACTGTACAAGCCATAATAGGAAAAATTATAAATATTCTGTCCACCGCCAAGATTGGCCGCAAACTCCGGAAACAGTTCTCCTGTATCATAGAACTGTTGTCTGAAATAATCCGGAATCACGCTGTGCTGGCTGATCCAGTCTACCTTCGCCCCAAACACACCATTTCGTCCCACAAAGAGCCAGCAGACAAATACGGTCAGCAGGCATAGCAGCAGATAGATCACACCACGGATCTTTTTCTTACCTTTTATGATCTGCATGCGTCTCTCCTTCCTCACTGGATTCCCGAAGCAGATAGATTGGACGATGCTTCGTCTCAAGATAAGTCTTAGACAGATACTGTCCAAGAATTCCAAGGCACAATAGCTGTACACCGCTGACCATGAACACGATACACGCCATGGAAGGCCATCCGGATACCGGATCTCCCCATACAAGTGTCCGGATAATAATTACCAGGATCACCAGTGCCGACAGTCCACAGAACAGGATTCCCAGTACCGATGCAAGGGCTAATGGTACTACTGAAAATCCGGTGATTCCTTCTAATGAATAACGGAACAGTTTCCACACTGACCACTTCGTCTCACCTGCAGAACGCTCTACATTTTCAAAGTCCAGCCATTTGGTCTTAAATCCTACCCATCCAAAGATTCCTTTAGAAAAACGGTTGTACTCACTCATCTGTAATACTGCATCTGCCATCTTACGGTTCATCAGGCGGTAATCTCTTGCGCCATCTACGATCTCCGTCTTAGATATTTTGTTGATAAAATGGTAAAACTGCCTGGCCAGGAACGAACGTATCACCGGCTCTCCTGCTCTGGTAGAACGTCTCGTTGCCACGCTGTCGTAATCTTCTTCCTTTAATATCCGGTACATCTCCGGCAAAAGTGACGGCGGATCCTGAAGATCCACATCCATCACTGCAATATAATCTCCTTCCGCATGTGTAAGTCCCGCATAGATCGCTGCCTCTTTTCCGAAATTTCTGGAAAATGACAGGTATCTGCACCGGGCATCTATCTCGTGAAGCTTCTTCATTTCCTCCAGTGTTTTATCTGCAGAGCCATCATCTACGAAAATCAGTTCAAATTCTGCATCCATCTGACCCATGATCCGGCTCATCTCTTTATAATATATCGGCAATGCCGCTTCCTCGTTCCAGCATGGAACGATAATTGATATCTTATCCATAATCTCATTCACCTCTGGCAGATATTTTATCTCACATATCTTAAGTATTTGCCAAATTAAATCTTAAAGTTTCTTAAACATTTATTTTTTTATCTTTATCTATCTATTTCCTCTGAGTCTTGATTTATGCGGGTTTCCAGACATTTATAGTTTATCCTGTTCCGTCTTTGCCCTTGCAATTTTGGACATTTTTTGGACAAATTTGGACAGATTTTGGACAGAAAAAGAGGGCAGCAGTCAGCCACCCTCACATATAGCATTTTAAAATGCCTGTTCTATTTTCTCCATTTCCCCCTTCTTCACGTCCGGAAGTACATGAGCATATAGATCCATCGTCATAGCATAGCTGCTATGTCCCAGAATGGTTTTTAATACCTGCGGTGGCATTCCCGCCTCTATAGCTCTGGTTGCGAATGTATGCCGGAATGAATGCGGCGTTATCTCCGGGAACTCACTATCTTTCTTCCTGGCTTGCTCTGCAATCCGTTTGATCTCTGCACTGATCGTTCCCTTCCACAATGGCTTACCATCCATATCACAAAATAGATAGCGATCTATCCGCTCCACCTTAAAGCCCCAGAAACGCCGCTGCGTATCCAGTATCTTGATAACACTATCTGTTAATGGTATTTCTCGGATCGATGTCTTTGACTTCGGTGTATCTTCCACAAACTCTCCCTTAATCCGCTTTAATGTCCTACGGACATACAGTTTTTTGTTCTTCCGGTCAATATCCGTATACTTTAATGCCTGGGCTTCGCCTATTCTCAATCCGGTACGCAATAACACATAGAACAGATTATATAAATAGCTGTCTTTTGCGCACTCCATAAATAGATCCTGCTGGGCTTTGGTCATTGCTATTGCTTTGGACTCTTCTGCTTCAGACTTCGGAACTCTCGGAAGTTCTGCCAGTTCTGCCGGATTGTTTGCGATCAACTGCACTTTCTTGGCTCTCCTAAGACTCCCCTTCATGATCACGGCTATCAGCTCCATACTCGATGCAGAATATTTGCGCTTTTTCTTAATCCGCTTATAGATCTGTTCTACTGTATCAACCGTAACATCCTGTATCTTCAGCAGTGCGATCTCCGGCTTTATAGCCGAATCATACAGACTCCGGTATGTCTGATATGTTCCCAGCTTCTTATGATCTTTCAGATAGCCCTCTAACCATTCCTCCATCCATTCAGTCAGTAGCATATTCTGACGCTTCACATAGATTCCATGCTCCAACTCATATTTTAGATCTGTCATTGCTTTCTGTGTCTCTGTTACCGTTGCGCCCTGCACCGAATGCGGTGTACCTTTATACATAAAGCGACCTTCAAAGCCTTTTCCTCTCTGCCTGATCCCTGTTGGTAGCTTTCTGCCCCTGTTATCAACTGCCATATTGACTCCTTTCTGAACATAAGTTCATGTATTGCAATGAGCCAACATGACAGTTATAATCATGTTAGCCCGATATCGTGTGTATTGGGTTATTTCTGTTTTGCCCTATGGTGTTGCCGCACCGTGGGGCTTTTGTTGTATATGTTTTTAGATGACAGCAACCGCCCCCTCTATTACTACCGCAACCATATCTGCTGCTTCTGCTTTAATCTCGCAAATGCGCGCATTCCATATATTCTCCGGCACTTTATCATATCTGCTGAATGTTCCAATGTGCTTCATAGTGTTAGCAATGCTCCCATCGGAAATCTCCTCTGTCTTGATAATCCTGTATACTTTAATTGCTCCGTTATATGACATTTTCAAAAACACCTGATTAAATTTCATTGCTTTCCTCTCCTTTTCTATTTGTTCAAAACTGCTTTTGCAAATGTATAGATTATTTTCAATGCTCTGTTATCTGCTTCATCTAATAACTTGCAAATACTTTCTTTGTAGTCCATGTCTCTCTTGTCCTTTCCCCGGATTCCATGTTATGATCTTTTTGGTTCGTGGCTGGAATCCAGTCATATACTGCCCCTATCGGTGTTGGTAGCACTGATAAGGGCTTTTTCTTTATACTGCTTCTTGTACCTGTGATCTACCAAAGAACCGGGCGTTATAAATTGCCCCGTCTCCTTTAGATCCCCAGATCAAGGAACACCCAAACAACGCCTTAGAACCGTGTATCACTTCATATCCCAGCTTCTTCCATCCGCTCCATGTATTTGTCTCCTCTGTCACGCCTGCTGCCATCTTTCTCAGTTCAATACGCTCTGCATTGACTGCTTCGGCTTTGGCTGATAACCACGCCCGGTGCAATGCCTCTGCGAAGCTGATAGCCTGTTTTCTGTAGTTCTTCCATGCATTCTGCATAATTCTCTTAAGATTGTACTTCATAACTGCTATGCCCCTTTCTTTCAAGTCTTAGAAAGTTTCCGATCAAGTCATCTTCCTGACTATTGCTAGGCTCCTGGGCTGCTCACAGGTATATGGTCTTTGATTTCACATCTTTTCGGGATGTTCGTTTGCTTTTCTTACCTTGTGATTACATTATATATATATTTACACCAATAGTCCATTGACACATTCACTATATTTACACCAATATATTTGTGAATATTTTATATTTACACCAATAGTTTTTTATACTATAATTAGCGTAGGGTGGAGTAAATATACCCATATTTATTTCAGAAAGAAGGTGCATTATGGCTGACGAACCAAAGATTAGCAAAGCCCAGCAGAAAGCTGTTAACAAATATGTAAAGAACAACTATGATCGAATTAATGTTACTTTTCCAAAAGGTCAGAAAGAGATTATCAAGGCTCATGCATCCAAGCATAACGAAAGCGTAAACGCCTTTATCATTAGATCTGTAACAGAAACTATGGAGCGTGATTCTGAAGAATAATCGCACTTTTTTCCAAATTTGGAAGAAACCTGAAGAATAATACAGATCCGGCGCATTGGTTCTGCTCAAGTACCATTTCGGTAGTTTTGGACAGTTTTATCCATAAGGGCGTCACATTCCGTCCCCCTCTTGCATCCTGCTGCCAGATATGCTATATTTAAGACACAAAAAGAGAGCAACCGCCCACAAGGGGTTGACCTCAAAGGTAAATTAGAAATTCATAGAATCGCCACTCCTTTGCTCGCCAAAGTTCCGGGGTGGTTTTTCTATGCCTTAAAACATTATCTGATAAACGTAAATACGAATGTCAGCAATGCGAGAATGAACATACCAAACGCCATAAGGTCTTTGAAATCAAAATGATTATTGTTCATCAGCACCACCCCCATTCTATGTAAAATGGAGGTCAGCCACCCTGCAACACGATTGCTCCAACCACAATATAACATAATGCTATCTTGTAAGCAATCAGATTTTCACGATGGCAGCAGTCCGCCATCTTCTTTTCAAGGTTCACTAAAAAGCTGTATGCTTTTTCTATATACTCTAAAACCATTTATTCGCCCCAGTTAGCGCACTCTATCCGTTTAACTGGGATTTCCTCGCATATACGCATAATGTGCCTATTTGGGGCTCCTGAATGATTTTAGGCATATTCTGCGCTTGCTCAACGCCTACATCCCTTTTTGCTTCTCGCCACTGCCTTCATCGTCATCCCCGTAATCAATCGTTATATGCAGTTCTGTATCTACATCAGCCTTTAGATCTATTTTGTCCACTGGGCTGAATCCTGCCCGATCCATAATGTCTCTGGCAGCCAAATGGGCTACCATGTCATTTTTAGATTCAAGCAATGATAACTGCTTTCTAAATGCTTTCGGTGCTGCATATTGCAGGCTGTTCCGCATCAGCGCATTGTATTCATCTTGGAACTCTGTATTTTTCTTTTTCCATTCGCAGATAGTTTTCTGCGAAACGTTAATTGCTTTTGCAATTTCTTTATCCGTCATATTTCCCCGGATCATAAATTCCAAGCATCGCATCTGTTTCGGTTTTAACATATCTCCTCACTCCCTTCTGTTCACTTTCTTTTACTGGCTTCAGCTATGGCAGCAGTCTGCCGTCTCCGATTATTCCACAAGCTCTATACACTCTACTGGAATATTGGTTATGATACCGCCCTGCAGTTTAACCGTTGCTTTCCCGTAAGAA
Source organism: Dorea ammoniilytica (assembly GCF_025567415.1). Lineage (NCBI taxonomy): Bacteria > Bacillati > Bacillota > Clostridia > Lachnospirales > Lachnospiraceae > Dorea > Dorea ammoniilytica. Next base: position 24,332 of record NZ_JAOQJV010000015.1, on the reverse strand, counting down.
AAACTTGTTAAAACTCCGCTTATGCTGCCATCCTCATTTTTATCCATCAGGATGCTCGCCCACTCCTTCGGATGCTCTTTTGCAAACTTGCCGTAACCTTTCGGCAGTTTAATCCTGCACTTTAAATTCATTGTTGTATCTCCTTTCAATCTCACTCACCAATGCAATGCTTAAATCTCTTGCAAATGGTGTTTTATACTTTTGATAGAACACTTCCGCGTCCCCTGTAACCTTTTCAAAATACACCTCTGTATTCTCTACAATGGCATTGTCTTTGAACAGTTCCCAGAAGTCCCGGAACATCTCAAACTCTTCTGATCCGCTTTTTATCTCTTTTCTTGCCATATTCTTCACCTAATCAAATGGGGTAGGCTCTTTGGCTCTTCTAAAGCCTCTGGATGCCTCTGCCACCGTCTCACTTGTCTCTATAAACTCCATGTTGTCACCATTGAACCGCAATACCTCAGAGGATAATACGCCCTGCCGGTTCTTCTCCACCTTCAAGCCCTTTTTATCATCCACGATATTCCACATCAGCAGTATAATGCTTGCATCCTGCTCAATGTCTCCGGCTTCTCTCAGCTCGCCCATTGTAGGCTCTTTATTCTGCCTCATCTCACTCACACGGTTAAGCTGCGACAGTGCAATGATCGGTATATGCAGTTCCATTGCTAAAGCTTTGATAGCCTTAGAAATAGCCCCAACCTCGCTCGCCCGGCTCTGATAGATTACATCCGACCGGATAAGCTGGATGTAATCTATCACAATGCAATCAAGATCTAAATGCCTGCATTCATTCCGGATCTGCGACACCGACACCGATCCACTGCGGATAAATAGCGGAATCGTTCGCAATGATTCGTTCGCACGTTCAAAACGCGCTTTTTCATCTCCCAAAAAATCCCTTGCCCTTCTGATCCGTGTCAGTCCAATGCCGCTATTTCTAGACAGCAGACGCTCATACACCTGTTTGTCTGACATCTCCAAATTGTACAGCGCAACCTGTTTTTTGCTCTTCGCCAGATTCATAGCTATTTGCGTTGCAAAGGCAGACTTTCCGACCGCAGGACGCGCACCGATCACGATCACGTCCCCGCCTTCCAGTCCTCCCAGCGTATCATCCAGCTTAGGCAATCCTGTATACAATATGCTTTGTTCTGGATCTGTGAAATAGTTACCGCTCACGGTATCAACAACCTCACCAAGTCCGTGTATTTTCACTGTATCGCTTTCTTTCAAGGCTTCCAGATCCTGCAACAGCCCATTGATCTGCTCGTCTATGCATCCTGCTACCGGAACTACATGAGATAATAGCTCATTAAGCCGGCGTGTCTTATAATCCGATTCCAGCGCATCTGCATAACTCTTGATCCTGTAGCTCTCAACGGTCGGGATAATCCCCCTCAGTTCCTGCACTATGTATTCTTGCGTCTGCCCCTCGCTCTGTAGCTTCTGCGCCAGTTCTTCCAGTGATATGCTTTTACCCACGTCATAAGCTCGCACAATCTCTGTATACACGCTTCTACAGAACAGATCCCCGAACATTTCCGGCTTAATCTGCTCATATATTCCGCTGATAGAATCCGGCTCTATGAGAAGTGCACCGATAACGGATTTTTCAATCGTGTTACTCATTGACTTCTCCCCTCTCGACATAGTCAAGTAGTGACTGTCCCATCAGCGTATCAAAGTTTTTCCAGTATATCTGCTCCCGTTGTTCTCTCTCCTGCTGTTCAACATAGTGCTGCACTGCAAGATATATTTCCCGGTTAGACAACTTGATCTTTTCGCCGTTGATCTTTCTGCCCTTGATCCATTGGCAATACAACGAAAATGCTCTCGTCTTTCCTACCTTCTTCGGATAGATGGCATATATCGTTTCAAAGTCTGCTTTTTTCTGATCCAGATCGGCAGCAGTCTTTTTTGCATCATTTTCCACTCGTTCATGGTCTCCGGTGAACATGTAATATATATCTTTATCTATATCTTTATCTAGGGAGCTAACATTAACGTTACTGTTAGTTTTACAGTTAGATTTATCAGCAATCTGCCGTTGTTTTTCCCTGTATTCCCTCATGTATTCGCGCTGGTATTCCCGCTTTTTCTCTAACTGATCAAGCGTCTGATGCTTCCCCCAGTTCGGTATAGTGATAGCTCCATCAATGCGCTTAATCATTCCGAACCCTTCAAAGACATCTAACGCCATTTTCACCGTTGTTTCTTTACGCCGGAATATCGTAGACAGCATTTCATCCGTATACACGATAGAGTCATTAAGAGTGAATACACCGGAGTTATTCATCTTCCCAGCAAGACATAAAAGCTTGAACCATATCACAATGATGGAATCTGAATCCGGGAGGCTCTCGATCAAAAGTATCTTTTCGTCATCAAATATATCCGTTGTAATCTTAATCCATTTCACTTCCGCCATTGCTCTCACTCCCCTCTATTGACTGCTGCCCCTCCGGCACTTTCAACACCTGCCTTGCACTTCTGATAACCTTCAGCGTGTTCAATGCTCTGGCTTTCATCGTCTTTATAAACTGCTCAATTTCCTGCCTGTCCTTCGGTCTCCAATAGCCCTTACCTGAACCGGAACATATAATTGCTCCCTGCTCTCGTTCGCTGGCTATACGCTGGCGTAACTCACGCACGGATCCGCACCCGGTCAGTTTTATAAGCTCCTGTGTCGTGACTGCATTCTCTTTGCCGAATGGCAACAGTTCTGCTATCTGGGAATCAGCCTTGCCGGGCTGTTCCTCAGTATGTACTCGATTATTTCTGTTTTGATTTTCCATTAGTTCACCCCTGTTAATGAATTGAAATACTGATCTGCTTTTCTTGTGTCATAGAGTACGCGCCCGCCCACCCGCATAATACAATTAATGTCTCGTCCGAGCTTCATGGCACTATTTTTCCCTAATCCAGTGTATACAGCAAATTCATTAAGATTAAGGAATCTTGGCTGTACAGTCTCATTATTAGCTGTTCTTTTTCTCATTGCATTGCCCTCGCTTTCTTTTCTGTGTGCTTTTATCATACTTTATCTTGCGCTATATATGCAAATATTATATAATCATATTCGTAAAATATTTTTATATGTTCGAGGTGTATTAATATGTCTAAAAAAAATAATTCAACATCAAAAAGCAATATTCTTATACTCAAAAAGAATATAGAGGAATTAAGGCGAGAAAAAGAACTGACACAACAAGAGTTAGCCGATATAGCCGGAACAACACAAGAACGTGTTTCTAAAGTACTGTCATCGTCAGACTCTGAAAGTGAATGCTTCACCATCCAGCAGTTAATTTCGATTGCAAAATGTTTAAATGTATCTATTGATGATCTCTTAGGATTAGAAGCGTCCGGATCAATAAAAAGCGAAAAGACATTTGCCGATGTATACAATGCGCTATTCGCATTAGATGATTTGATACCGTTAGATATTCACCATATAAGCGATCCTGACGCTACAGGGCTGGGGATATTCCCTGAAGATATCCCCATGATTCCTTGCATCATTGTACGTGATGAACGATTTGAGAAATTTATGAGCGAATGGGATACAGTAAAGTCTAAATTGAATATAGAAGATGCAGGATTAGCGCAGGAACTCTATGCACTCTGGAAAACTAGACGAATCGAAAGTGGCGGCACCGAACCGCTAAATTAATAATCTCGTTTTTTATTATTCTAACGTCACCGGCTGGTGGCGTTTTTATATCCATGCAATTCATGCACAAAAAAAGCACCCTGCATCTGCAAAGTGCTTTCTAATCAACTATTTCAAATTCTTTCGGGATTCTAATTTCTTCAGCCACGTAATATCTATCGAAGTTATCAACATCTGACAATGGATAATCCGCAATCTCCCCTGTGTCCTTGTCTATAGTAATTGGTGTATTACCATAATCAGGAACGCCTATATCAAACATCCTGCCGAAAAACAGCCATTTGTCTCCAAGATCATATATCCCATCTATTCCGTTTTTGTATTCCTGTTTAACGAGGTTCTTTTTTGCCATCTCACAAGCTGTATTAAAATCTAACATTTCCATCACTCTTTCTTACACGCATGAGATCCTCGATCATTCCTTGATTCTTTTATCTCTTTCAAGATTCTTTCCTCTTCCTCTTTCATTAACCTTTCAAGTTCCTCTTGCGGTAAACTTCGATAATATTCGATTGCTTCCATATCAAGGTTGTCATCCTCTTGGTACATCTACTTCACCTCTTTCCTTCATTTTTCTTCTTTGAGTGCCTAATCCTCTTAACCTTTCTCAAAAAATCAATGGTCGCCTGGTCTACACGCTCGCGCTCCATCGTTCCATGGATACGGACTTTTGCGCAGCCAATCTGATATTCACCAGTCACCGGACTGTTTTTTATATCGCTCATACCAACTCTCCTTTGTAATCCAGAAACTTATTGATAAAATACTGCTGACCCTTGCCGGTGACCTTCGCAGTCTTTGTTGGAACATTTGCGCCAGAACCATCGACATACATTCCTACTTTGATCTCAAATAATCCACGCTCCACCGATCTCTGTGTCGGCATATTCCTACTTGATCCACTCTTGACCAGATAACCATTCTCCCGGAGCCAAGTAAACAACCTTCGCTGTCCGGTCTGAACGCCGTTCTGTCTCAGGATCTTCGCCAGCTCACCGATCAGGATAGATGTATGGCTGGATGACACCGCATCCGCAAAGATCTCTTTCGGGCGCATACGGTCAATTTCTTTGTTCTGTTGTTCTATAGTCTTCTGCGCTTCCAGTACCGCCAGCGCAAGCAGTTCTTTTCCCTGTGGCTGTGCCATCTGATAACCGCCTGTTTTTCTGATTGTCGGAAGCACATCAGCTGTAACCCACTTGCGAAACTTTCTGGCGTTCGGTTTATCGCTTCTGAGAATAACGGCATACAATCCGCTTTCATTTACGAAATTCGTCTCACCCGATTTACCGCCTAGATTCAATCTAGTCACTTCGTCAGCATCCAATCTCTTTGCTACATCTGTTGTGTTTTTGATATCCAATGCCTTGCATACATCTAATAAACAAAACATCGGTTCATTATTCACGGTTACCGTCCGGATATCACCGAACTCTTCACTGTTGAAAATCTGTATATCATTGTTCATCCTGCTCACCTGCCTTTTGCCTGTCCACCATCGCTCCGGCGTATGCAAGTGCATCATACGGATTAAACGGCGGTACATATTTTCTAGCGTTTTTATCCAGTAGCATCCGTCGATTTGCGCACCAGTCAACAAATACACCAATGTGTACATTTCTGTCGCAAAATGGGTATTTATAACGATCTCCGCCGTGCTCCCTTATCTCCTTGACGCGGCTTGATACTGCTGATTGCCCGTAACCAAACACGGCGCACAGGTCTTTTTGCATCATGTAAACCTCGTTAGGCTCTTTCCTTGATTTCATTCTGCTCACCTCTTTCGCTCTCAGCACGCTCCTTATTCCCTGCCATTGCTTCACCCATGCCAAGAAGATAGCCTTTATCAAACTCGCTCATATTCGGCAATGCATCCGCGATAGTATCCAGTACCTTTTTTTCCTGTTCTGACATATCTTCACCCCCTTAATTCAATTGGAAACTTATAATACTCCACCTTATAACTATATGCTTCTGGGGATTTGCTTATTCATAATTATTTGCCTCTATAACCATCATATCCTACCCGCCAGCATTCCGCAATATCTCCCTGACTTCTACCATCACAATTCCCATTTTGGACAAAATTTGGACATTTCATTATTTTTCCATCTTCCAAAAGTACCGATTTTCCTTTATTTTCGGGCTTCATCGGGATTCCTATATCAAAATTAAATCTTAAAGTTTCTTAAATTAAAATGATTTTTTATTAAATTCTTGTATACTTATTAGCAGAACGAATACGAAAGGGGATTTTATCATGGATGCCCATATTCTGGCAGTAGATGACAACCCGGAGATCCGGGAGATTATAGAGATACTATTAACCGGTGAAGGCTTTGCCGTCGATCAGGCAGGAGACGGCACACAGGCACTTGCTATGCTGAAAGAAAAGCATTATGACCTGATTATTCTGGATATTATGATGCCAGGCATGAATGGATATCAGACCTGTCTGGAGATCCGTAAGCTCACCAACGCTCCAATTCTGTTCTTAAGTGCCCGCACCAAAGACAGTGATAAAACTCTGGGCTTCTCTAGCGGCGGAGACGACTATCTGGCGAAGCCTTTTTCCTATCCGGAACTGATCAGCCGGGTAAAGGCATTGATCCGACGTTACCAGGTATATAAAGGAAAGGACGAAGAGACAATTACCGAAGTTCCTTCCCATATCCATTACCACAATCTGGATATTGACAGGGATACCGAGACCGTTTACCGGGATGGTGAAGCAGTAGATCTTACCAGCACCGAATATGCCATGCTGCTTACACTGGTTACCCATCCTGGTCAGATCTTTTCTGCCGAGCGGCTGTTCGAAGTCGTCTGGAATGAGCCGTATTACTATGGTGCCAGCAATTCTATCATGGTACACATCCGAAATCTGCGCCGTAAAATTGAAGTCGATCCTGCTGCTCCGACCCTGATCACAACCGTCTGGGGAAAGGGGTACCGCTGTGAATAAGCTCCGTACTAAAATCCGTACCAAACTTCTGCTTCTGATCATCATCACCGGACTTGCAAGTGCACTGCTTTTCCAGGGAATGTGGAACTGCAGATGGGAGATCTGGGACGTGCTGTCAGATGCCGGATTATTTGATGATATACTACCCAATGTAGACGATAATTTCTGGAATAATCTTTTTAATAAAGCTACAGATTATGACCTTCCTACCTCCGAAACGGATTCCAAGGCAATCGATGCACTGGCTCCTTTCTTCGATGAAACAGCAGACGAATATACCAGCATATACCTTTATTCTCTGACTGAAGGGGAATATCTGGTCGGTCGTTATGCCCAGGTTATGGATTCCGAAAATTTTCGTGTACCATTTGACATTACCTACCGATGGACAGACGGAGCCAATGAAGAACGCTTCGAAATGCCTGTTAAATTTAAAAATGGATATGCCACTGTCCTCGTCTATTTCTATCATCAGACGTATTTCATTACACCATATTTCTTCGTCTGCCTTATCTGCTGCCTGACGCTGTTCCTTGGAAGCATCCTGTTCTTTGTCCGGCGCAAAATGAAAGAAGTGGATCGATTAGAACAGCATATCCTGACCATGGCATCCGGTGACCTGATAACACCTGTAATCCCCGGCAGCAAAGATGAGCTTGGCATACTTGCAAGAGAACTTGATAACCTGCGAATCACACTGCACGAAACAATCACAGACGAACAGGAAAGTCATCAGGCAAATCAGGATCTGATCACCGCCATGTCCCATGATCTGCGCACCCCGCTCACGGTACTGAGAGGCTATCTGGAAATACTGCGTCTCGGAAAAAATGCAGATATGCAGACCGAATACCTGAATCGCTGTATTCAGAAGACCGAAGATATTCAGGAAATGTCAGACCGGATGTTTGAATATGCACTGGTCTATGAAAAGAATATCCAGCCTGAACTTCGCAGGCTTACTTCTGCACTTCTGCTGGAACACCTGATGGAAAATGCAGATTTCCTGCATCTGACCGGATTTCAGGCTTCACCTCAGATACCCGACGAACCACTTTCTGATTTTGAAGGTGACCCTGCGCTGATCAAGCGGATCTTTAACAACCTGTTCTCCAACATTCTGAAATATGGAGACAAAAAAGCTCCGGTCGTCATTACATTCTGTCAGAAAACAGACAGTCATAATGTGCCGCAGCTGATTATTACCTTAGAAAATGCTGTCAAATCAGACCTTGCCGGCATTGAAAGCAACCGGATCGGTCTGAAAAGTGCGGAAAAAATGATGCAACTGATGCATGGTCAGCTAAACTATACACAATCAAATAACTTCTTCACTTCTACTTTAACATTTAAAGGGCTGACGGATTAATCCTCCGCAGCCCTTTTCCATATCTCTTCACATTTCCTGTTATATTGTTCCTGTAACTCTGGGAACCAGATTACAGGCTCCGGAGTCTCCGGATGTTCCGCAATCGCTTTTTCCATCCACACCATATGATACCAGCGTCCGAATTTGTACGCACACTGATGGAACTTTCCGACCATCTGATAACCGAGATGTGCATGATACTCTACACTATTATTGGTAAGATACTCATCCGGTTCTTCCGGACAGGCGATACACGCATTCAGATTAATAACATGCATGGCATCCAGCGTATTTTCCAGTGCCTGATAGAGATAGCTTCCGATTCTCTGCCCACGGGCATTCTCCGCCACATAGATCGACGTCTCCACCGACCAATCATAAGACTCCCTGGTATTCAGCGGAGAGGCATAAACATAGCCCACGATCTTTCCGTCCAGCTCTGCAGCCAGATAAGGATATTTTTCCAGTGTGTGGCGAATTCGCTCTCTGAATTCCTCTACGGACGGCACATGACACTCATAAGTGATCGCCGTGTGTTCCACATAATACCGATATATCTCCACCAGTTCTTCTGCATCTGCTTCACTGACCGCACGTATCTTAAGTTCCATCCCAAACACCCTTTCCCTGAAATCTTCTTCTCCAATATACTGACTGCATCTACGATAGCACAGAAAAAGACATCCCGCAACTGTGCGTACACAGTGCGCGATGCCTTTATATGCCATATATCTAATCTTCTACTAATTTGTTAAGCTGCTTATTCACCGCAAACAGCAATGCAGTAAACGCCATCATGATCACGAAGATTCCAACGAATACCGGGAATACATCGAATTTCTCAATGAATGCCTGTACATATGGGCTCAGTTTATTTGCCACAAATGTAGATACTGCGATAACTCCCATCAGCAGTGACAGGTATTTCTTCGGTGCATATTTACTTACGAATGCATTACGCAGTGGCGAGAAGCACATCTCTCCGATGGTAATTACGGCAGAGAACAGGATCGGCCAGAGTACACTTGCCTTAACAGATGCATCTGCACCAACACCACGGAATAATTCGCATAATACCATTACACCGAATGCCAGTCCTACAAACAGAAATCCCAGACCGACTTTCTTGAACATATTCATATCGCCCTGCGGACGCTCTGCAAGCTTCTTCCAGATTGCAGCCATAATTCCACCAAGAGCAACACACAGAAGTCCGTTCCATGTAGTTGTGATCCATGACGGTGCAATCTCAAATGAACCAAGGCTCATCTTCACATAGTCTGTCATGTAAATTACCAGTGCCAGATCCTGCTGATAGTAGAACAGCCAGAAGATAACGGACAGTGCGGATACCAGAATGATTGCTCCCATTCGTTCCTTCTCTTTCTTTGATAATGGCTCTTTCTTGCCTGCGCCCTCATCAGCAGTATGTGTAGATCCGATGATCTCACCTTTTTCATCCGTCAGGTACTTGAATGGCTTAATGCCCTGTCCCTGGAGATTGCCCCAATTCAGCACAAACCATACCAGACCTACGATACACCACAGTGCTGCCATGAGGAAACACTGACGGAATCCAAGTACATCTCCCTTTTTAAACACATGCAGATACAAGAAGCCTGTCAGCAATGACCCCACAAATGCTCCCACATTTACATAGGAATACTGAATGGAAAATGCCGCATCCAATAATTCCTTGTTATGATACTGTCTTCCGATCAATGCGTTCAGATTGCCTTTAAATAAACCTGTTCCGATAGACACCAGAATGATCATTGCATTAATCATAGCCGGACTATCTGCCCGCCATCCTACGATGTATCCTAATGCCATAATAATGTAACCAAGCGAGATGGCATATCTTGCCCCAAGCCATCTGTCTGAAATCACGCCTCCGATCAGCGGTGCCATATAAGTGTACGCTGTCAGATTCGCAGCCATGATCGCCGCGTCTGTCCTCTCAATTCCCAGACCACCTTCTGCCACAGCAGTAATCAGGAATAAGAGCAGCAACGGCTTTGCCCCATAGAATGCCAGACGTTCAAACATGAACGTGATACAGCACGCATAGAAGCCCTTTGGGTGTTTCTCTTTTGTCTTTGTTGCTCCCATTTTTGTTCTCCTTCTATACTTTGATGATTGCTGTCACTTCCCCAAGTGACAGCAGACAATCCGTACTATACCACATTCTAGAACGCGGTTCAATTAAAATAGTATAAACTCCACATTTTCCCTGTATTTTAAACGTTTATTCTGCAATCTGTCTTACAATATCTTTCACGATTTCAACTCCGAGATCCATTCCCTCTACCGTAATATGCTCGAACACACCGTGAAATGCGTGACCGCCCGTTCCAAGATTCGGACATGGAAGTCCCATGAAGCTGAGTCTTGCTCCGTCTGTGCCTCCACGGATCGGTTCTACGACCGGTTCCAGCCCCACATTCTTAATCGCAGCAAGCGCCATATCTACCAGCTCCATACACGGTTCGATCTTTTCCCTCATATTACGATAAGACTCCGTCACCTTCACTTCTACGCTGCCTTCTCCATATTTCTGATTAAGTACTTCAGCAATCTCCTGCATCTTTTCTGCGCGCTTATCAAAATTCTCCTTATCAAAATCACGGATGAGATACTTCATATTCGTAGTAGTTACATTACCACTCATTGCATTCAGATGATAGAAGCCTTCGTATCCCTCGGTCGTCTCCGGACGCTCATCTACCGGAAGCATCTGGTGGAATTCCGTTGCAATCGTCTGTGAATTCACCATAATATCCTTTGCAGATCCTGTGTGCACACTGACACCGTGACATGTTACAAAGCCTGTAGAAGCATTAAAATTCTCATACTGGATCTCGCCCTCTGCGTCACCATCCAATGTATAAGCGTAATCTGCTCCAAATCCTTCTACATCAAAATGATCCGAACCTCTTCCGATCTCCTCATCCGGTGTGAATCCGATGCAGATCTTACCGTGTGGAAGTCCTTCCTTTATAATCTCATCTACAGCTGTCAGGATTTCTGCAATACCAGCCTTGTCATCAGCACCGAGAAGTGTCGTTCCGTCTGTTGTGATCAAAGTTCGTCCCTTCAGGCCCGCCAGATGTGGGAATTCTGCTGCGGATAATACATTGCCGCTTGTTCCAAGCACCACATCACCGCCATCATAGTTCTTGATAAGCTGTGGCTTGATGTCTTTACCGGACGCATCCATCGCTGTATCCATATGCGCGATCAGTCCCAGAGCTGCTTTGTCCTCACATCCCGGTGTAGCAGGAACAGAACCATATACATAGCCCTTGTCATCCACTCTCGCATCCTCGATGCCAAGTCCTTTCATCTCTTCTACCAGCTTCTTCGCCAGATCCAGTTCTCTTGCTGCTGAAGGAACTGTATCACTATTCTCATCGCTGGTTGTCCATACTGCAACATACTCCAAAAATCTTTCATACGCTTTCATTATTGTTGTCTCCTCTCAATCATCAATCTACGTTCTATTCTATCCCATTTGTATACAATCTTCTACACATTTTTTGCAAAATCTATTGACATCATCTTCAATCAGCTGTATCATACCATTAGTTTCACACTTTAAACAGCTAAAATTTTACAGTGCGAATATTTTACAGTGTGAATGTCAGGGTTACAAGTCATAAAACGCAATGTGCTTGCACACATATCAAACAACAAATGTCAGGGAGGATTTACATTATGATTTTAGTATTAAAACCACATACCAGTGCCGAAGATAACACTCGTGTCGAATCACTGGTTAAGAACAAAGGATTGACACCTCACATGGTAGTCGGCAACGAAATGACCATCATCGGCTGTGTCGGTGACACATCTAAGGTAGATCCAAGACTTTTTGAAGTAGATCCTTCAGTAGAACGAGTTATGCATGTGCAGGAACCTTATAAACTCGCCAACCGCGCATTCCATCCGGAGAATTCCATCATCGATGTATCAGGCGTTAAGATTGGCGGTGATCACCTTGGACTGATCGCGGGTCCTTGTTCCGTTGAGACTTATGAACAAGTACTTGGCATCGCAAAGACTGCTAAGGCATCCGGCGCCAATCTGTTAAGAGGCGGCGCATTCAAGCCTCGTACAAGTCCATATTCATTCCAGGGACTTGGTCTGGAAGGCCTGGAGATTCTGGAAGCTGTCAAAAAGGAGGTTGGACTTCCTATCGTAAGTGAATTAATGTCTCCGCAGTATCTGGATGTTTTCAACGAAAAGGTTGACCTGATTCAGATCGGTGCCCGCAATATGCAGAACTTTGATCTGTTAAAACAGTTAGGACAGATCGATCGCCCGATCCTGCTGAAGAGAGGGCTTAATGCAACTTACGAAGAATGGATCATGTCTGCTGAATACATTATGGCAGCAGGTAATGAAAATGTCATTCTCTGCGAGCGTGGTATCCGTACATTTGAAACCTACACAAGAAACACGCTGGATCTTCAGTGCATCCCGGTACTCCGCAAGCTGACTCATCTTCCGATCATCATCGATCCGAGTCATGCAGGCGGCAAATGGTGGCTGGTAGATTCTATGGCAATGGCTGCTGTAGCAGCAGGAGCGGACGGACTTATGATTGAAGTTCACAACAATCCGGAAGCTGCCCTCTGCGATGGTGCCCAGTCATTAAAGCCTGAGAAATTCGACAATCTGGTCAGGAAAGTATCACAGATTGCCCATGTAGTAGGAAAAGAAGTTTAAGGAGTATTAACCCATGAAATTAACCGTGAATCTGGGAGCCAACAGCTACCCGATCTATATTAAAAACAACATACTGAGCCAGGTGGATACTTATATCCACGAAGCCTTTCGTGGCCGCAAAATTATGATCATCTCTGACGATATCGTGTATCCGATTTACGGAGAGGCTTTGACCGCCAGACTTGCTGATTGGGAATGTTATCATATCGTACTGCCACACGGCGAACAGACCAAAGACTTCCAGACTCTGCCTCAGGTCTACGAAGCTATGGCCGAGGCTCACTTTACCAGAACCGACATGATCATTGCCCTGGGTGGCGGCGTCATCGGAGACCTCGCAGGATTTGCAGCATCTACCTATATGCGTGGCATCAAGCTGGTACAGATTCCTACTTCTCTGTTAGCACAGGTCGATTCATCCGTAGGCGGTAAGGTCGCTGTCGATCTTCCACAGGGCAAAAATCTGATCGGTGCATTTTATCAGCCGTCCCTGGTACTGATCGATCCTACAGTCCTTGACACACTGAGTGAGCGTTTCATCATCGACGGTATGGGTGAAGTCGTCAAATATGGCTGTATTGAGGATGCGGAACTCTTTGAGACACTGGCATCCCACACTTCCTTTAAGGATCTGAAAAAGGTGCTTCCGGAAGTAATTACCAGATGCGTAGACATCAAACGCGAGATCGTAGAAGAAGATCAGTTCGACACCGGCAGACGTATGCTGCTGAACTTTGGACATACACTTGCACACGCCATTGAACAGCATTTCAATTACCAGATGCAGATTCACGGTGAAGCAGTTGCCATCGGTATGTATCAGATCACCCGCATTGCTGAAGAACGTGGACTGACAGAAGCCGGCACTGCTGAAAGAATATTAAACGTGTTGAATATTTACCGACTGCCACACAAATGCGGATTACCGCTCGGCAGTCTGACCAAAGCCATTTCTTTAGATAAGAAGAATATGCACGGAACATTGAATCTGGTATTGTTACACGATATTGGAAACAGTTATGCAGAGCCATCCTCTCTTCAATTCTTTGATGAGCCTAAGCGGATGATATAAACAAAACAGAGCAAATTAAAGGAGGACATATTTATCATGAACAAATTAAGTGGAAAAATTGCTATTGTCACAGGAGCAGGTAAAGGTATTGGACGCGAAGCTGCTCTCGCTATCGCTGCTGAAGGGGCTACTGTTGTAGCCGTTGCCAGAACGCAGACAGATCTGGATGAAACTGTAAAGATGATCGAAGATAACGGCGGCTCAGCCATTTCTCTCTCAAGAGATCTGACAGACGGTGAACAGGTACAGTCTATGGTCGATACTGTTATAGAAAAATACGGTAAAATCGATATTCTGGTCAATAATGCCGGTGGATATCCAAAAGAGATCTATAACAATATTGAACACCAGGCAATCAAGATCTGGGAATGGTCTGAGGAACAGTGGGATCAGATCATCAAGACCAATCTACGCATTCCGTTCCTTTGCATCAACAAAGTTGTTCCGGAAATGATCAAACAGCATAGTGGTAAGATTGTAAGCGTGTCTTCCCGTATGGGACGAATCGCCTCTCAGATGGGTGCATATGCAGTTGCAAAAGCAGGTATCGTTACTATGACTAAGACAACTGCGATCCAGACCAAAGAACACGGCATCCAATGCAACGCCGTAGCGCCTGGTATCGTAGATACACCGGGACAGCGCGTATATAATCATTCCGTTGGTCAGGACGGTGTAGCAATGGGCAACGCAGAAGACGTAGCAAAAGCGATCGTCTATCTGTTAGCAGATGCTCCGTTCGTTATGACCGGACAGGTAATTGACTTGTTTACAACTGTATAAAAGACATAAAAAAGATGCGTTCCTGCGCATCTTTTTTAATGTCTTTATTCCAGCTTAGATACCAGCACCTTGCCATAGAACGCCGCTAACACCTGCTGGAACAGCGTTCCGATCATTACCGGGTACATGACTGCCCCCGGAAAGCATGCGCCTGCAATAACCGCTCCCGCGCTGATATTGCGCATTCCGGTTCCGTAGATCATAGAGATTGTGGTCTCTTTATCTTGGTGAAGGACTCTCGCCACACCCCAGCCCAACGCATAACTGCCTGTAGCCAGCACAAGAATTGCAGCACCGATCGCCACCCTTTCCAGATTCATATGCCATACATACGGTGCTACTTTTGAAGAATTGGATGTTACCACAAACATTAACGCAAATTTAGAAAATAATGCCAGCTTCTTTGGCCAGGTATTCTTCACTGCACCGTGTGTCACCTGATTCAGCACCATGGCCGCGATTGCCGGAAGTGCCACCATAAATATTAACTGCCGCATCATCATCGTCGCATCAATCTCCACCTGTGAGCCAACCAACACCCGGAGTGTAACCGGGATCAGAAACGGTGACAGGATCGTATCGACCACAACCAACGACAGGGACAACGGATTATTACCATTATAAATGGTTACCCACATAAGTCCTACCACCGCTGTCGGTACGGAAAATTCCAGTACCATACCTGTGATCGCATAAGGGTCAGAGCCGAAGAACAGATGTCCTGCACCACATGCTACTGCCGGAATCACCACATGGATCATCACCAGCATACAGAGCAGCGGCTTCGGATCATGGAATACCCGCAATACGTCTTTGAATTCGGATTTTAATGCTCCGGTAAATGTGATAAACGCAAATACCATCGTCACATACGGAAGCCCCTGTGCTGCCACATCCGGGAAGCTGATGCCCACCAGCATGCATAACGGCGTCACAAACGCCATCCATTTCTCTATAAATTTATTTCCCCGTTCCAGCATCCTGTCATCTGCCTCCTGCTATTTTAATTCTCTTGAAAGCTTTGCTGCGACTTTTTCATATTCCGGTACCGGCACATCATATTCCTTACCGAGTCTTACCACTTCATACACCAGACCGTCAATCTCCGACGGCTTGCCTGCCATAACATCCCTCTGCATGGAAGTTGTTGCTTCCGGTGCCAGTGTGGATAACACCTCCAGATTTCTCGTCACCATATCCTTGTGAAATGGATGACCCATCGCTTCTGCCAACGCTCCGATCTCGCGGATCATTTCTTTGAAGCTTTCCCTCGGTGCTCCTTCTTTCATAAAATCTGCTGCCGTTGCGTTATAATATAAGCCAGCCGCACCGATCGGTGACACATAGGAGAATTTCTCCAGTGCTGCTCTCTGGATATGATGGGAAAGAAGTGTTCGGATACCGCAGGATTCCAGATCTGCCCGGATCTCTTCCAGTTCCGGACGGGTTTCTGACTGATCCCGCACACCAAATACAAGGCTCAGCACCTTGCCGTACTGTTCTAATACACCTGGCTCTTTGATCGCTGCTGCCACATAGATACAGCCATCTGTTACAAGAATCTCCGGCAGCAACTTCTGTAACTTACCACCGGTTCCATAGATATTCAAAATCGGAATCACAATGGTATTCTTCTTCATAACCTTACGGATAAATGGTACTGTATCATCCAGAGAGTATCCTTTTACGCACACCAGTATCACATCCGGCTGCTCATCGTAATGCTCCATATCCACCGCTTTTACCAGGATGGTCTCTCTAGTTCCATTCCAAAGGCGTTCCATCGTAAGTCCCTGTTCACTTAACGCCTTCAGGTGCGCGCCTCGTGCAATCAGCGTCACATCCTTTCCGGCTTTTGTCAGATAAAAGCCTAACGGTCCTCCTGTGCCTCCGGCACCAATAATCAGATATTTCATAATATTCACATCCCGTCTTATGTATCAGGCATTACGGACTGCTTCCTCAATCGCAGCAATATTTCTGCAGAGAATCTCATATTCATGGTTCTTACCATAATGATATAAGGTCAGTTTCAGTGCCTGCTGATAAGCCTCTTTTGCCTCTTCCAGCTTACTCTGTTTATAATACAGGATTCCAAGTGAATTGTAAACGGATGCCAGATGTACCTGATGATTGGTATCTAACTGCTCATAGATGTCAACGCTTTCTCTGAGATCTTCTTCTGCTCGTGTATAATCACCCATTTCCAGATACAATGCGCCAAGATTCGAGTATGTGATTGCCACATCCATCGCGCTGTTTTCCAGTGTTCTGGATGACTTCAATGCATCTGTCAACATCTCTTCTGCCTTGCCATATTCTTTCATATCCTGATATACCAGTGCCAGATTATTTAAAATACTGCAATAGTACGAATTATCTTTTCCGATCGTTGTGGAATAGATCAGTGCACTTTCGTTAAACAGATCTGCTGCCTCTTCGTATTTTCCTGCCAGGCGATATGTTCCCGCCAGATTATTCAGTACTGTCGCATACTGGACGGTCTTGTCTCCGATATGCACAAATACCAGACGCTTTGCTATCTCAAAGAACTCCGCAGATTTGTCAAACTGTCCCATACCACGATAGAAGGATCCAAGTTCGTTGCTTACCGTGATCTCCATCGGCTCAAAGCACATATCACAGCCATGGGACGCCTCTTTCAGACGGTCATTTAAGTATAATTCCACAGCTTCCGGGCTGCCTGTCTCGTATACGTTGCTGAGCTGCTTGTAAAATTCATCAATTGTCATATCCATAATAATTCTCCTCTAAAGTAAAACGGAGGGTACGAAGACCTGCCACAGCCTCCGCCCCTCTGTTTTTCATACGTTAAAGCCAAACATATTTATTAAGTGAGATTAGTTATTTTTAAAGATTAGATTTGTATTAAAGCGCTTTTTTGTAAAGAGCAATCATTTCTTTCAAGTTGGTCTGTCTTGGGTTAGCAAGTACATTCGGATGAGCTACTGCATCTTTCGCCATAGCTTCAATCTTATCCTCTGTAACACCAACTTCTGACAGTGAAGAAGGAATTCCCAGATCCTTGTTCAGTTTCTTAACTTCATCAACCAACATATCTGGTGTGAAATCAATTACAGGTTCTTTATCTTCGCTGATGTAGTTGTAGATCTTCTCGTAACGTCCGTTGTCTGCAAGTGCATTGTACTCTACTACAGTAGGAAGGATAACTGCATTAGCTACACCATGTGGTACATGGAAGTAAGCACTTACCGGATGACTCATAGCGTGTACGTTACCAAGCTTAGCCCATGCAAATGCCATACCGGCAAATGTAGAACCAACCATCATAGCGCAGGCTGCTTCCTCATCCTTACGGTTAGCAACAAAACGACGAAGATTTCCACCGATCAGTTCCATTGCTTTTTCCGCCATTGCATCTGAGAATGGAGATGCAAAATTAGATACATAAGCCTCCATTGCATGGATCAGAGCATCAACACCACATGATGCTGCGATAGATGCCGGAGCTGTCATGATAAGTTCCGGATCAAGTACTGCATATTTTGGAAGAATCTCGTAGCTGATTACAGACATCTTGAAGTTCTTTGCTTCGTCTGTGATAACTGCTGAAGCAGTAACCTCACTACCTGTACCTGCTGTTGTAGGAATAGCGATCATTGGTACAATCGGTCCCGGTACTTTGTACAGACCTTCGTAGTCATTGATCTCTCCACCGTATGTAGCAAGTACGCCTGTAGCCTTAGCTACGTCCATAGAAGAACCACCACCAAGAGCGATAATACTTGTTGCTCCGCTCTCTTTATACAGCTTTGTAGAAGCGTTAACAACATCTACTGTCGGGTTCGGAACTACATCAAGGAATGTAGTACATGTCAGTCCGCCAGCCTCAACGATGTCCTGTACTTTCTTAACAACTCCGATGCTCTCAAGACCGTGATCAGATACCAGGTATACATGTTCAGAATTGTTCTCTTTTAAAATCTCAGGAAGTTTCTTCAGGCTTCCTACTCCAAATTCGATGTTCTGTGGTACTTTAAATCTAAAATCTTTCATTATATTAATCTCCTTCTTCGCCGGATGAGTCAAACGAATGACTCACCCAGTCATATTTAACAATAAGCAGTTATATTATGTGTAATCTGTTGCAAGCCTTCTGCCTGGAAGTCTTAGAAGTGAAGCTCGGTACGTCCGATCAGGTCATCCTGAAGTGGTTTACCAAGTTCTACAAAGTATGCACTGTATCCGGCTACACGAACCAGCATATCTTTGTAATCTTCCGGTTTCTTCTGAGCTGCCTTCATGGTAGCAACACTCATGACATTGAACTGAACGTGCATAGCACCCTTGTTAATGTACTCTTCAATGAAGTTTGCAAGATTATCTCTTCCCTCAATTCCGCTTACAGCGTCCTGTGGGAATCGTAAGTTCATCAGTGTTCCGTTAGAAGCCAGTGAGTGATCAACCTTAGTCAGTGAGTTAACCAGAGCTGTCGGACCACTGATATCATGAGAACTGAATGCTGTGTGTACAGGTCCCATGTTTTCTGAAATAGGCTCACCTTTCTTACGTCCGTCCAGAGAAGCATTGGTATTCAGACCCATTGCTACGTTCGCGTTTACTGAGTAAACACCTGGGTTGAACTGTCCTCCACGTGGAGTTGTTCTTCCTGCTACGTTCTTGCAGTAGCACTCGAACATGAACTTGAACAGTTCATCCGCGTAATCATCATCATTACCATAGTGATGTACTTTTGAGCTATTTACATATGCGTACAGCTTCTCGTGACCTACCCAGTTATCCTTAACAGCCTGCAGCAGTTCTGCACCTGTGCACTTCTTCTCTTCGAATACCAACTGCTTGATCGTGCAGAGGATATCTGTAGAAGTAGCAAGTCCGGATGCCTGAGGTCCGATACCATTGTATTTTGCTCCGCCTTCTGTAAGGTCATGTCCGGACTTCATAGCGTCCTCATAGAATCCTGACAGATATGGCAGCGGTTTACGTGCTCTGTGGCAGTTATCGATCATACACAGGCTTGAGCACATCTGATCTGTCCAGTACTTGAACTGTGCGTTAACACTTTCCAGTACCTCATCAAATGTCTTATATGTCTCAAGGCTTCCTGTATCCGGTCCTAACTGTTTACCGGTATTCATGCTGCGTCCACCGTTCATAACCATTTCCATCATCTTTGGTGTATTAACGTATGCAGCATCATGCCATCCGTACTCTTTACCTGGAAGGTCGATCTCTACACATCCTACACAGATGTAATCTCTTGCTTCCTCAAGGCTCATACCTTTTCTCAGCATACCCTTGATCGCTGTTTCATCATTGAAAAGCTTCGGATGACCATATCCGGCACGGATACACTCTGTTGTCTTGATGAGCAGTTCGTATGGTGTATCTTTGTGCATACGTACACAGAGCCACGGGTTCATCATACGTGTGTGCACAGATGCTTCCAGACAAAGCATTGTCATATCATTGGTTGCATCATGTCCATATCTATCTACACCACCAACAGTCAGGGACTCACCACCGAATCCACGTCCGTTACGAAGTGCCATACTTCCTTTATCTTTCAGTTTTGTAGCGTTGTTCATCTTAACGTACTCAACTTCCAGAAGTTCAAGAGCGAACTCTTTAGTGATGATTCCGTTATCTACATCGTGTTTGTAGAATGGATACAACCACTGGTCGAAACGTCCGTAAGAAATTGAATGTCCATTTCCTTCCACTTTCAGAAGCTCTGTAGCTACGTTAAATAACTGCATTGCTCCCCAGTATGTCTTCGGAGCCGGTCCAGCTACTTCGTAACAGCTCTTAGCAATACCAAGTAACTCTTCTTTTCTCTTAGGATCTTTCTCTGCTTCAGCCTTCTCTTCTGCTAACTTAGCGTAACGCTCGATGTATTTCTTAGCTGCTTCATATGTAATGATAACAGAATCATAGAACTCTACTTTGTTGTTATACTCAACATCTCTCATATCAAGAGCTGCTTTGTACTTCTTAGCCTCAGCGATCAGTCCGTCGAAACCAAGTGACATCAGTCTGCTGTAGTCCAGTGAAAGATGTCCTGCTCCTGCATAGTGATACAGGTTCGTCTGGAAAATTTTCTCTCCAGCCTCAGATCCTTTGATCTGATCATCTGTAAGTCTTGCTTCGATCATGTCAGCAACACTGCGTCCCTGCCACCATTTACACAGTTCAACAATCTCAGCTCTCTCTTCATCATTTCTGATATAGAACTGGTCATGAGCACGCTCTTCAAATGGAGAGTTCAGAATCTCTTCGATGATCCAGTTTACAGAGAACTCAGGATAGATCGGAGATGCCTTTGCAGGTGCTGCGATCTCGCCTACGATCAGGTCTTCATCGTAAATGTACAGTGTGCAGTTGAGAAGAATGTTCTCAAATGCCTTTGCACACAGAACTTTACGAGGAAGTTTATTCTCGTATTTCTGATAAGTTTCGGTAACCAGTCTCAGTCTCTCAATATCGATCCAGTACTTTCCATCCAGGAATGTCTGGCGCAGGTGATTGACACGTGGGAATGGTGACCAGTCTGCATGATGTACCTGATAACCAATACAATAATTCTTATCAAACGGCTCAGTACCACATGCGGTTGTGTGTGTGTTAGTCATACTCATTGTTTTTGCCTCCTTAAAAACATTTGTCTTGTATTACGTAAATATTTTTCAATATTTATTCCTTTTCCTTCGTCCCGACTACGCAGTGGATACCTCTGCTGTTAAAGTAATCGGCGATCTCATTGACGTGGGCTGTAAATGATTCACGATCCAGATCGATAAAATCCATCTGATATGGCATATTCAGCGAAGCGTATTTCTCTTCTCCTAATCTCATGAAGCTCAGGAGCTGTAACACCCTGATTCTTCCCTGCAATTCATTCAATATGAAGTCTGCGCTTGCCTCTATGTTCTTCTTGTCATCATTTATACCAGGTATTACCGGAATTCTCAGAATGAACTCCCGATTGTCATCGGTAATCCGCTTCAGATTCTCCAATATTCTTTCGTTATGCACGCCGGTCCATTTCTTATGGATCTTTGTATCCATGTGCTTCAGATCCGAGATGATGATGTCTGTATATGGTAGGATCTTCTCTGCCTCTTCCCATTTTGAATAAAATGTTGATTCCAGACAGGTCTGAAAGCCTTCCTCCTTACACTGCTTAAACAGTGCTGCCACGAAATCACTCTGTACCAGCGGGTCACCACCGGATACGGTCACTCCGCCGCCGGATCTGTCATAATACCCTTTATCACGTCGGATCACATCCATACACTCTTCAACGGTCATGTGCTTGCCCCAGAGCTTGATCGCATCTGATGGACATTCCTCATAACACTTCATGCATTTACTGCATCTGGTCCGGTCGATACCTGTCAGCTTGTGTTCATCCTCGCTGAATGTAAAGATATCGCCCTCCGGACAGACATCCACGCAGCCGCCACAGAGATCCTTGGAAATACACTTGCTCTGGTATATTCCAGGTTCACTGTGGAGCCGCCAGCTTTCCGGGTTACTGCACCACTTACATCGAAGTGGGCAGCCCTTTAAAAATAGTTCTGTTCGGAGTCCCGGTCCATCATGAATTGTGTATCTCTGAATATTAAACACATTGCCTGTAAGCTGTTCCATGATGCTACCTCCCAATCACTTTTCATCGGATTTTCATCCGCGTCTTTCATTTGTTAAAATTATATCAACAAATGTTTTTTCTTAAAATCGGGTATCAGGATTATTTTTTTCTCTCTTCTAGGGCATCCCCTACCACGCGCATAGGGAACATTCCCCATTACCACTACTCTTCGATATTAGAAGGCGATTAATCGATCTGTGGTTCAAGAGATTTTAATCTTCCATTTGTACGTGTATTGTACTCTTCCATAAATTCAACGATCTTGCCAAGTGTCGGGCAAACGGTAACTCCTGCATCTTCCAGAGCTGCTACTTTGGATTTAACAGTTCCCATACCGCCAGATACGATAGCTCCGGCATGGCCCATCTTCTTGTTCTCCGGTGCGTACATACCAGCAATGTATGCGCATACCGGTTTCTTCAGACCGATTTCTTTGATCTTAGCAGCTGCAAGTTCTTCACTACATCCACCAATCTCACCGATCAGTACGATTGCATCTGTTTCGTCATCTTTTGCAAATTCCTCTATAACATCTGCATGGTTCATACCAATGATAGAATCTCCACCGATACCAACACAGGTAGAAAGTCCATAACCCTTGAATGTCAGGTTGGATGCAGTCTCATGTGTCAGGGTTCCGCTTCGGGAAATGATACCGATGTGCCCTTTTCCGTAAATGTATTCCGGCATGATACCTAATTTGGATTTACCCGGAGAGATAACACCGATGGTGTTAGGTCCGATCACCTTAGCCCCCAGAGTCTTCGCTTCATGTGCAATCTGAAGTGCGTCCATAACCGGAACGAACTCTGTGATGATAACCAGTAATTTGATACCTTCTCGCAACGCCTGCAATGCAGCATCTCTTACGAACTGTTTCGGAACGATCAGCATAGCAGCCTCGATCTCCGGGAATTTCTCTCTTGCTTCTGCAACAGTCTCGAATACCGGCACTCCTTCTACTTCCTGTCCGCCTCTTCCAGGAGCCACTCCCGCAAGCAACTTGCTTCCTGTGTCAAGAATATGTTTACAATGAATACGTCCCTGTTTTCCAGTGATACCGATGATCAGCATGGAGGTGTCCTTATCAATCAGAATACTCATAATTATTTGCCCTCCTTTAATTTCAATAATTTCATAGCAGCCTCATCGGTTGTTCCGTATTTTGTCTGCTCAAAGCCCAGTTTCTCGTAGATAGCCCAACCCTGCTCCTGATTAAAGCCGCGGCTCTTAACTACCACCTGTAGCAACAATCTCATCAACCATGCTCATCAGTTTGTTACTGTCTTCCAGTGATACTTCTTCCAGACACAGTACCAGGTCTTCTGGTAATCCAAGTTTAGCCAGTTCTTTACGGAACAGGTCTACAACTACTTTACAAACATTAATTCCACGCGGATGTGGTCCAAAGATGATAGAGTTACGTGTCTTTAATGCTGCTGCAGCATTGCCCATCGGTGTAACAACCGGGTTCGTAGATGGAAGAACCGCACATACAACACCTACCGGTTTCGCAATCTCAAGCATTCTCTTCTCTTCGATTCTGCGGATAACTCCTACAGATTTCTTTCCTTTTAAGCTCTCCCAGATCAGAGCAGATTTGTTACGGCATTTTGCGATCTTGTCGTTTACATCACCCATACGTGATTCCTCTGCTGCCATCTTACCGAGCATCTCCTGATTGTCATACACTGCCTTACAAACAGCACGTGCCGCTGCGTCAGCCTGCTCCTGTGTAGCAAATTCAAACTGTTTCTGCGCCTCTCTTGAACGTGCAACTAATTCTTCAACTGTGCTCATTTCATTCATCTCCTTAATTTTTTTAAATAGAATCCATACTTTAAACATTTTTATATCAACGCTGATGTCCTCTTCATCGGCGTTGTAACCATTAATTAATTCTGCCTTATCTTACATGTATGACAGGTGTCCGAACATTGGCCAGAACTTCAGGAAGATATAACCAAGGATTATTGCAAGCAGCGCTCTTACAATTACGAATGGAATACCATATCTCATCTGCTTGCTTGCATCCAGTCCACTACCTACTGTGATAGCACGCACACTTACAGGAAG
>NZ_JAOQJV010000014.1:0-58221 GCF_025567415.1 Dorea ammoniilytica | reverse complement strand
AGATAGGTCAGAGGTGGAAGTGTGGTAACACATGTAGCTGACTGATACTAATCGGTCGAGGGCATAACCAAGACGGAGATAGGTAAGAAGATGTAGAGTTTCTTGTATACGGTTTTGAAGGTATATATGATGAGGCTGTAGACCATAAGGTTTGCAGTCTTTTTTTGTTCAGTTCAAAGTCAGGCAGAAGTGCGATACCCTTGACAATATGTGAAATTAAGCCTAGAATGAATAGCGGAAAGAGCAGTTGCGGATTATAGATTTATGAGTTAGATTTATAGTTTGTGGCTGTTTTTTGTTATTATGGAACAGGAGGTACATGATGGAGAATGCAAAGGTAAAAGACTGGGTACTTGATATAGGAGCTGATCTGATCGGCGGTATTCTGATAGCAGTGGGAATTTATAATTTTGCTCTGCATGCAAATTTTCCGGTTGCAGGATTTTCGGGTATTGCGATTATTTTATATCATATATTTGGTCTGCCAATTGGTATAGGAACAATTCTGCTGAATGTTCCGGTATCCATATTCTGCTATAAGTTTTTGGGAAAAGGTTTTTTCTTCCGCTCGGTAAAGTCTATGGTGATTTCATCATTGCTGATGGACTATGTGGCACCATTGTTTCCGGTATACGATGGAGAAAGACTGCTTGCTGCATTGTGTATGGGTGTGCTTTGTGGTCTCGGATATGCATTGATATTTATGCGGGATTCTTCAACAGGAGGTCAGGATTTCATCACAGTGTCCATTCGTAAGATCCGTCCGCATCTGACACTTGGCGTACTTACGATGATCTTTGACAGTACGACGATTTTGTTGGGTACATTGATTGTATTCCATGAGATTGATGGTTTATTATATGGTATTATCGTAACGTTTCTGATATCGACGGTAATGGACCATTTCATGTATGGTATTTATAAAGGAAAACTTACTTTTGTAGTGACGGAACATGGCAAGGCAGTTGTAGATGCGATTGATAAGATCAGTGGCAGAGGTGCGACAATCGTCAAAGGAGTAGGTGGATATTCACTGAAAGAAAAGGATATCGTTTTATGTGCATGTAATAATAAAGAAATGTATCAGATCAAACGTCGTGTGCATGAAATCGATCCGGATGCATTTACGATGATTGTAGAGTCTAATGAGGTTGTGGGAGAAGGATTCCAGGAAGGTTCATTCGATTGACACCAGATAGGGTACGGAGTATAATAAACAGACAGTATTTCGACAAAGGGGAATATATAAATTATGGAATTTAAAGAAAGAGAATTTATCCCGGTGTTGCTGGGTGGAGATATTAACACTTACAGTGTTGCACGGGCATTTTATGAACAATATCAGGTGAAATCATACGTATTCGGTAAGTATCAGACCGGACCGAGTTTCCGAAGTAAGATCACGATTTATGAAGGGAATCAGGCAATTGATACGGACGATTATTTTATGAAGCGGATTAATCGTTTCGCGAATGAACATAAGGATAAGAAGATTCTTCTGATTGGCTGTGGTGATAGCTATGTGGCACTTGCAAGCCGCCATAAGAATGAGCTTCCGGCTAATGTAATCGCACCGTATATTGATTTTGACCTGATGGATAGTTTACAGCAGAAGGAACGTTTCTATGAATTATGTGAGAAACATGGCGTAGCATATCCTAAGACGATTGTATACAAGCGTGAAATGGGACTGGATTTTGCATGTGATTATCCATATCCGGTAATTTTGAAGCCATCGAACAGTATCGCATATTGGGAGCACCCGTTTGAGACACAGAAGAAGATATATAAGATCAAAGATCGTGCAGAGCTTGAAAAAGTAATTGAAGAGATTTACGGCGCAGGTTATGATGATGATCTTATTATTCAGGATATGATTCCAGGTAATGATGAATATATGCGTGTGCTGACTTCTTATTCAGACCGTGATGGCAAGGTGAAGATGATGTGTCTGGGTCATGTACTGCTGGAAGAACATACACCACATGGTCTGGGCAATCATGCGGTTATCATTACAGAGCCGAATAAGGAACTGATGGGACGTGTGAAAAATCTATTGGAAGATCTTCATTATGTGGGATTTTCTAATTTTGATATCAAATATGATCAGAGAGATAACACATATCGTTTCTTTGAAATTAATACCAGACAGGGAAGAAGTAATTACTATGTAACAGGATCTGGATTTAATGTAGCGAAGTATTTTGTAGAAGATTATATTTATCACAACGAGCTTCCATATGAAGAAGCAACAGAGGAACACCTCTGGATGACTGTTCCTAAGGGAGTCGCTTATAAGCATGTGAAGAATCCGGAGTATGTAGCGAAGATGAAGAAGCTGGTATCAGAAGGCAAGATGGTGAATCCTGTATTTAAGAAGGGAGATCTTGGACTGAACCGTTTCCTTAGAATGGTAAAAACACATCTGAAACAGTATAAGTACTTTGACACGTATTATAACTAGAGGTATCGAAAGAATAAAATGGAAGAATTAAAAAACAGAAAGATGCTGGGGATCATAGGCGGTATGGGACCGGAGGCCAGCTGTTATTTCTACGAGAATGTAATTGCACATACGAAAGCGGAAAAGGATCAGGAGCATATTGACATGGTTCTGTTGAGCCATGCATCCATGCCGGATCGTACAAAAGCAATCCGTACAGGGGATGACACACATTTGATCAATCTGTTGTGTAATGATGCCAGAACACTGGAGACGTTGGGAGCATCGAATATTGCAATCACCTGCAATACATCGCATTATTTTTACAAACATATACAGAATGCAGTTAAGATTCCGGTGATCAATATGATCCAGGAGAGTGTGAACTATGCGGTACATAAGTATGACAATGTGAAGCGTGTGGGAATCATGGCGACAGATGGAACGATCGGCTCTAAGATTTATCACAAAGCCTGTAGAAAAGCAGGGGTGACGCCTGTGCAGCCGTCAGAAGAACGGCAGGCGGATGTAATGTCACTGATCTACGATGATATCAAGGCAGGTAAGAGTGGAGACCGTGCAAAATTTGATCGTGTGGTCAGTGAATTTATGCGCAAAGGATGCGATGTGATCATCCTGGCATGTACAGAATTATCCGTGTTTAAGGGTAAGCATGAAGTGGCATCTATTTGTCTGGATGCAATGGATGTACTGGTGGAAGAATCCATTCGCAGATCCGGAGCAGAGTATGTAGAATAACGTAATAAAGCAGAATGATCTGTTTTAACAGGAGGAAAAATAATGGCAGAAATGAAGCATTATACACTTGGGGAATATGTGAAGCTGCTGGAGGAGAAAGGCATGCTTGCAGAATATGATCTGCAGGGAAAAGACGGAGAAGAAATTAAACTTCTTACTTATGATTCCAGAGAAGTTACACAGGGAACGCTCTTTATCTGCAAGGGTGCTGCATTTAAGGCAGAATACCTGAAGAATTCAATGAATCAGGGAGCGGTATGTTACGTCAGTGAAAAGAAATATGAATTAGAAAAAGAAGTACCGTATATTCTGGTGAAAGGTATCAGAGATGCAATGGCGGTACTTGCTAATTTCTTCTATAATAAGCCGTGGGAAGATCTTGCGGTAATCGGATTTGGCGGAACAAAGGGCAAATCTACTTCAACATATTATATGAAAGCGGTTGTGGACGATTATCTGGCGGCACAGGACAAGCCGGAAAGCGCCGTGATCTCAACAATCGACATTTACGATGGTAAATCAAAAGTAGAATCACACATTACTACACCGGAGGCAGTAGAGTTACAGATGCATCTGCGCAATGCGCTGGACTGTAACATTGAATATGCAGAGATGGAGATCTCTTCACAGGCATTGAAGTATGGTCGTGTAGATGAAATGCAGTTTGATGTATCTGTATTTTTGAATATTTCGGAAGATCATATTAGTCCGATTGAACATCCAGATTTTGAAGATTATTTCCAGTCTAAGATGAAGATGTTTGAGAAGTCCAAGACTGCAGTTGTGAATCTGGATGCAGATTATATTGATCAGATTCTGGAAGCATCAAAAGCAGCCGGAGAGGTTGTGACATTCAGCACAAAGAATCCGGAAGCAGATTATTATGCTTATAATATTCATAAGGAGGGAAAAGATATTCATTTTTCGGTAAAATGTGAAGCATTTGATGAGGAATTTGTACTTACCATGCCGGGCTTCTTTAATGTAGAGAATGCGCTTGGTGTAGTTGCAGCATCTGTGAAACTTGGCATTCCGACAGAATATATTCATTCTGGACTTCGACGCGCAAGATCCAGTGGACGTATGGAGTTTTATCACAGCAAGGATCATGAGGTCATGGCAATTGTAGATTATGCACATAACAAGCTAAGCTTTGAAAAGTTATTCTCGGCTATGAAAGAGGAATTCCCGGATTATGGTCTGGTAGCCATCTTTGGATGCCCGGGTAAGAAATCACTTCTCCGAAGAAAATATCTGGGAACGATTGCCGGTCAGTATTCTAAGATGGTATACTTAGTGGCAGAGGATCCGGGATACGAACCGGTGGAAGATATTTCCAAAGAGATCGCGCAGTATGTAGAAGCACAGAAGTGTCCGTATAAGATGATTGAGGATCGTGGAGAGGCGATCAAGGATGCAATCGAGACGGCAGAAGGTAAGACACTTCTTCTGGTTACAGGTAAAGGAGCTGAGACCAGACAGAAGTATGGTTGTGAATATCTGGACTGTCCTTCAGATGTAGAGTATGTACAGCGTTATCTGGCCGAGTATGACAGCAGACATTAGAAAGTTACAAAAGATTAAGGATTTAATGCCGATGGCGTAAATCATAAATGCGGAATGAGCGAAAGGAGAACATGTATCATGAAGAAACTGGTAGCAGCGTTATTAGCTGGAGTGATGGTATTTTCACTTGCAGCCTGCGGAGAAAAAGAAGAGGATTTTGACGCAAAAGGTTACGTGGAGGGTGTGCTGGACGCAACTTATCACGGAGATTACAAGGCGCACGCAGAGGATGTGGGTGAGAGCGAAGAAGATATTAAGAAAGAGCTGGAAGATAATAATATTCAGGTTGCCAAAGATGCTCTGGCTCAATCTGGACTGACTGCAACAGATGATGAGATTGAGGCATATGTTGCTATGATTGAAGAGGGATATAAGAAGATTACCTGGACAGTAAAAGACGCAGTTAAAGATGACAATGATAATTTTACTGTAGATGTAGAGATTACTCCGGTAGGTCTTCTGGATAATCTGCAGACAATCTTCACGAACAAGCTTCAGGAAGCAGTGGCAAATGGCGTAGATGAAAGTGGTTATATGGCAGTCTTTAATGAGTCTGTACAGGAAAGTATCAATCAGGCACAGACGTATGATCCACAGACAGTGACACTCAATGTTACTTATGAAGAGAATTCTGATGGTGATCATGTATACTCTATCAATGAGAGTGATATGGAGAAGTTAGACTCTATTGCAACACATATGAACTAATGTAGATGTGAATACGGATAAAAGAGGCAGAGTAATCTGCCTCTTTTGTTACCATACAAGGCTTTCGGCATAAAATGATAGCAAGGAAGTTACGGGATGTGTGGAAATGAGTATTCGCATAAAGGAATTGATTTCAGGAGTTGAATATCGAGTTATACAGGGAACAATAGAGACGGTTGTGATGGAGATTGCATATGATTCCAGAAAAACAAGGTCAGGCAGTATGTTTGTATGTATCAAAGGATATCAGACAGATGGGCATGATTATATCGAAGAGGCTGTAAGGCGGGGAGCGGTTGCGATAGTTGTACAGCAATCAAATGATTGGAAAAAAGACCGGCTGCCAGAGCAGATTACAGTGATATCAGTTCTGGATACGCGTATTGCACTGGCAGAGATAGCAGCGGCATTTTATTGTTATCCTGCAAAAGAAATGCAGATCATAGGTGTGACCGGGACGAAAGGGAAGACGACCACTACCTATATGATACGGGAAGGTCTCAGACAGGCAGGACATAAAACAGGATTAATAGGAACAATCGAAGTAAATGCTGATGGCGCAGAGACAGGGAGCTTTCAGACAGAGATCCATACCACACCGGAATCACTTGAGCTTCAGCAGTATCTCCGGATTATGGCGGATGCTGGATGTGATTCAGTGGTGATGGAAGTGTCTTCTCAGGCATTAAAGATGCATCGGGTAGAAGGAATTCAGTTTACGGCAACGGTATTTACCAATCTGGGAGAGGATCATATTGGACCGGAAGAACATGCGGATATGCAGGAGTATCTGGAATGTAAGCGTAAATTGTTTTTACAGACAGAGTTCGCAGCCGGCAACCAGAATGATGCGCTTCTGGAGGAAGTGTGGGCGCAGACCATTTGCAGAAAGGTCCGTTATATGGTAAGAGATGGGGAATGTGATGGACAGAATACGCAGATGGCAGATTACGTTGCAGAGCAGATTGAACATATCAATTTGCAGGGAGAACTTGGAATAAGCTGTAATGTGAGTGGAAATGCGTCGGGAAGACTTACATTATCCATGCCGGGACAGTATAATATATCCAATGGGCTTGCTGCAATGGCGGTGTTGAAAGAAATGGGAGTACTGGATGCAGTGATCTTTGAGACCTTGCGGACAGTGCAGGTTCCGGGACGGATGGAGCAGATAAAACTTCCGATATTGACAGGATATAGAATTCTGGTGGATTATGCTCACAATGTTATGAGTCTGAAGAATAGTCTGAAGACATTACGAAGTTATCAGCCGAAGAGAATTGTTGTCATCTTTGGATGTGGCGGCAACCGGTCAAAATCCAGAAGGATGGCGATGGGGCAGACGGCAGGGAAATATGCGGATCAGGTGATCGTGACGACGGATAATCCAAGATACGAAGATCCGGAAGCTATTATGAAAGAGATAGAAATTGGTTTGTTAAAAACAGACGTTTATTATACAATGATTGCAGACAGGAAAGAAGCCGTTTATTATGCAATCGAACATGCGCAGACAGGAGATATGATCCTGATCGCGGGGAAAGGACATGAGAATTATCAGGAGATACGGGGCATCCGTTATCCGATGGATGATAAAGAGCTGGTGAGAGAATGTATGCAGATGTTATTGTAGATATTACACATGAAAAACTGGATAAAGTATTTCAGTATCGGATACCGGATACGCTGAAGGATCGTCTGTGTATTGGATCGGAAGTGATCGTGTCATTTGGAAAAAGTGATCGAAAGATTCGTGGATATGTAGTTGGATTTTCAGAGAAACCGGACTATGCGCCGGAGAAGATTAAGCCGATTCTTGAGATTGATGAAAAGGGCATGGCAATCGAATCCAGACTGGTACGTCTGGCAGCATGGATGAAGGAAGCTTATGGCGGTACTATGATCCAGGCATTAAAGACGGTACTTCCAATCAAGAAAAAGGAACAGGAGCGAACGAAACGTACCCTGCGTCTGTGTCTTACAGAGCAGGAAGGAAAAGAGAGACTTGAACGGTATCTGGAGAAGAATCAGAAGGCAAGAGCCAGGGTACTTGCGGCGCTTTTAGACAGCCCGGAAATGGATTACAGTCTGGCAGTGAAGAAACTTCATGTGACCGCATCGGTAGTACGTGCACTGGAAGATCAAGGTGTGTTGAAGGTGGCGTCTGAGCGGGAGTACCGGAATCCAAAGATCCAGAAGCGGGAACAGAACGTGCCGATCCGGTATACGCAGGAACAGCAGCAGGCAATTGAACAATTTCAGAGGGATTATCTGGCCGGAGACTATGGCGCTTACTTGATACATGGCGTGACCGGAAGCGGCAAGACGGAAGTATATATGGAAATGATCCGGACGGTGGCGGCAGAGGGGAGACAGGCGATTGTACTCATACCGGAGATTGCACTGACCTGGCAGACGGTGATGCGTTTTTATCAGATATTTGGTGCCCGTGTGTCGGTGATGCATTCCCGGATGTCGGCGGGGGAGCGGTACGATCAGATGCAGCGGGCAGCAAATGGTGAGCTGGATGTGATGATCGGACCGAGATCTGCGCTCTTTACACCATTTCCGAATCTGGGATTGATCGTTATTGACGAGGAACATGAGAACAGTTATAAGAGTGAACAGGTACCGAGATACCATGCCAGAGAGACGGCGATCGCAAGAGCGGAGATGGAACATGCAAGTGTAGTACTGGGTTCGGCCACACCGTCTATGGAAAGTTATTACCGGTGCCAGATGCGGGAATATCGTCTGATAGAACTGAAGGAGCGAGTGGGAAACAGACCACTCCCGACAGTACATACGACAGATATGCGGGAAGAACTGGCACATGGCAACCGGTCAATCTTCAGTGATCTGCTCCGGGAGAAGATCAGAGACCGGCTGGAAAAGGGGCAGCAGACGATGTTGTTCATCAACCGGAGAGGCTATGCAGGATTTGTATCCTGTCGTTCCTGTGGATATGTGGTGAAATGTCCACATTGTGATGTGTCATTGTCAGCACATCGGAATGGCAAGCTGATCTGCCATTACTGCGGTTATGAAGAACCGATGATAAAAGTATGCCCATCCTGTGGATCTCGTCATGTGGGCGGATTCAAGGCAGGAACTCAGCAGATCGAGGATCTGGTGAAACGGGAATTTCCGGAAGCCAGAGTCCTGCGAATGGATATGGATACGACGAAGAATAAAGACGGTCATGAAAGAATATTATCTGCATTTGCGGATGGCGAAGCAGATATTCTGGTTGGTACGCAGATGATCGTGAAGGGACATGATTTTCCGGCAGTGACGCTGGTGGGAGTGCTGGCAGCAGATATGTCGTTATATTCTTCGGATTACAGATCCGGGGAGCGTACATTCCAGCTGCTGGTGCAGGCAGCTGGTCGTGCGGGAAGAGGAAGTGCACCGGGTGAAGTGGTGATCCAGACTTATGATCCGGAGCACTATAGCATTAAAACAGCGGCAAAGCAGGATTATCAGGCGTTTTATCGGGAAGAACTGGAATTTCGTGACCGGATGGGATATCCACCGGTGGAGAATATGCTGGCAGTGCTTATGATGGGAGAAGATGAGAACCATCTGAATACAGCAGCAGAATATCTGAAGGCTTATGCTGAGCGGATCGGTGGCGATTATCTGGAAGTAATCGGCCCGGCAGTACCGTATGTCGGTAAGGTCAGTGACATTTACCGAAAGATTCTCTATCTAAAATGTCCGAAATATGGTATGCTGATAAGAGTGAAAAATCAGCTGGAACGTTATATTAAGGTTAATTCCGGGTTTCAGACACTGAGAATTCAGTTTGATTTTAATCCGATGAATATATTTTAAGTGGTTCGGTTCTGGTGACCGGATCTGTGAAAGGAGAACAATAAATGGCACTGAGAGAAATACGCGTGATGGGAGACGAGGTTCTGAATAAGACCTGCAAGGAAGTGACTAAGATGACACTTCGTACCAAGTTATTGATCCACGACATGCTGGATACAATGTACGATGCAGGAGGAGTTGGACTGGCAGCACCACAGGTGGGCATTCTTAAACGTATTGTTGTAATTGATATAGGTGAAGGACCGATCGTTCTGGTGAATCCGGAGATCGTTGAGGAGTCCGGAGAACAGACAGGAGAAGAGGGATGCTTAAGCGTTCCTGGCAAATCCGGCATTGTAACACGTCCGAATCATGTAAAAGTCAAAGCATTTAATGAAGATATGGAGCCGATCGAACTGGAAGGAGAAGAATTGCTTGCAAGAGCATTCTGTCATGAGATCGATCATCTGGATGGACATCTCTATGTGGAACTCGCAAAAGATGGCATCCATGATGTAGAGTACGAGGAGGACTAAGAATGAAAGTTATTTTCATGGGAACGCCGGATTTTTCGGTGGGAACACTGGAAGCGCTTATAGAGGCAGGGCATGAGATTGTGCTGGCAGTAACACAGCCGGACAAGCCGAGAGGACGTGGTAAGGAGATGCAGTACTCTCCGGTAAAAGAGGCGGCACTCGCACACGATATTCCAGTATATCAGC
Organism: Dorea ammoniilytica; assembly: GCF_025567415.1. Taxonomy (NCBI): domain Bacteria; kingdom Bacillati; phylum Bacillota; class Clostridia; order Lachnospirales; family Lachnospiraceae; genus Dorea; species Dorea ammoniilytica. Next base: position 48,207 of record NZ_JAOQJV010000014.1, on the reverse strand, counting down.
CACAGCGGATTCGCGATGCAGAGTGTGTGGAAGAATTAAAGAAATATCCGGCAGATGTGATGGTAGTTATCGCATTTGGACAGATTTTACCAAAAGAGATCCTGGATATGACAAAGTATGGCTGTATTAATGTACATGCTTCACTGCTTCCGGATTATCGCGGTGCAGCACCGATCCAGTGGGCGGTGATCAATGGTGAACCGGTCAGTGGTGTGACAACTATGCAGATGGATGAAGGACTGGACACCGGTGATATGATCATGAAGACGGAAATCGTGCTGGATGAAAAAGAAACTGGTGGATCCTTACATGACAAGCTGGCAGAGGCCGGAGCAAAGCTGTGCGTAGAGACGTTAAAGGCGGTGGAAGACGGTACTGCAGTTCGCACGAAACAGGGCGAGACCGGTACGGATTATGCGAAGCAGCTGAATAAGAAGATGGGAGATATCGACTGGACAAAGCCTGCGGTAGAGATCGAGCGGCTGATCCGGGGCTTAAATCCATGGCCAAGCGCATATACTTCATGGAGTGATAAGACTATGAAGATCTGGGAGGCTGAGGTTCTGGATAAAGAGTCGGGACAGGCACCGGGTACAGTTGCAGAAGTAGATAAGAAGACATTTGCAGTGCAGACCGGAAAAGGGATGCTGAAGATCCTGAGTCTGCAGCTTCCAGGCAAGAAAAGAATGGATACCGATGCATTTCTGCGGGGTAATCAGATAAAAATAGGAGAAACATTGTAAAAAAAGTGTGAAAAACAGGTTATTGGCCTGTTTTTCGACTATAATAAGGAAAACGCATTACAGGGGGGAAGAACAATGTTTTATTATTATATGGATCCTACGTATATACTGGTGCTGATCGGTGTGGTAATCTGCATGGCAGCATCGTCTAAGATGAACCGTACATTTCAGAAGTATTCCAGAGTGCGCAGCCACAACGGAATGACCGGAAGAGAAGCTGCGGAGCGTATTCTGCACAGCCAGGGAATCTATGATGTGCGTGTAGAGCATGTATCCGGCAATCTGACAGATCATTATGATCCGAGAAATAAAGTACTGCGTCTGTCAGATGCTACATGGCAGTCTACATCTGTTGCGGCTATTGGAGTTGCAGCACATGAGTGCGGTCACGCATTACAGCATGCAAGGGGATATGTACCGCTTTCTATCCGAAGCACACTGGCACCGGTAGCAAGTTTTGGAAGCGGTATTGCATGGCCATTGATCATTCTGGGACTGATCTTTAACAATAATATGTCAGTGACATTATTGAATCTTGGTATTCTTGCATTTTCACTGGCGGTATTGTTTCAGATCGTGACTCTTCCGGTAGAATTTAATGCGTCCAGAAGAGCCCTGAATCTGCTTGGCAGTACGGGAATGCTCTATGAACCAGAGGTATCTGATGTGCGTAAGGTACTGACGGCGGCAGCACTGACTTATGTGGCAGGAACAGCATCTGCAATCTTACAGTTGCTCAGAATTCTGATTCTGACTGGCGGAAGACGCAATGATTAAGAGTCTGAACAGTTACAAAAGGAGAATATATGGGAAATACAGTAAATGACCGGGAACTGATACTTGAGATTCTTCTGGCGGTAACCAGAGATGGAGAGTACAGTCATATTGCCCTTCGGAATGTGCTGGAGAATTACCAGTATCTGGACAAATCGGAGCGGGCATTTATTACGAGAGTAACCGAGGGTACATTAGAACGTATGATAGAACTGGATTATATTATTAACCAGTTCTCCAAGACAAAAGTCAATAAAATGAAACCGGTGATCCGGACAATTATCAGGAGCGCAGTCTATCAGCTGAAGTATATGGACAGCGTTCCTGATTCGGCTGTCTGCAATGAGGCAGTGAAGCTGGCCGGTAAGAGAGGATTCTCCGGATTAAAAGGATTTGTCAATGGCGTGCTGCGCAATATCAGCCGTAACCTGGACAATGTGAAGTATCCGGATAAGTCAGATACGGTAAAGTGGCTGTCCGTAATATATTCAATGCCGGAATGGATCATTACCGAATGGCTGAAGAATTATGATCGTGAGATGGTAGAGAAGATGCTGCAGGCATTTCTGGCTGAACGTCCAACAACAATCCGGTGTAATCTGAGTCAGATCAGCAGAGAGAAGCTTGCGGAGGAACTGAAGAAAGAAGGCGTGAAGGTACGCCTGTGTGATACCGTAGACAGTGCATTATTTATCAGTGGATATGATTATCTGGGAGCATTGGAAAGCTTCAGAACGGGACATTTCCAGGTACAGGATATCAGTTCTATGGAAGTGGCGGAATGGGCAGATCCGAAAGAGGACGAGTATATTATCGATGTGTGTGCAGCACCGGGTGGCAAGTCGTTGCATCTGGCAGATAAGCTTGCAGGAAAGGGACATGTAGAAGCGAGGGATCTGACGCCGTACAAGGTAGACCTGATCCGTGATAATATTGCGCGTATAGGCATAGATAATATAGAAGCTGTGTGTCAGGATGCAACGGTATACGACGAAGCATCTGAGAAGAAGGCAGACATTCTGATCGCGGATCTGCCGTGTTCGGGACTTGGTGTACTTGGTAAAAAGACGGATCTGAAGTATAAAATGAATCCGGATACACAGGAAGAACTGGTTCATTTGCAGAGAGAGATCCTGTCTGTGGTACACCGCTATGTCAAGTCCGGCGGTAAGCTGTTATACAGCACCTGTACGATCCACAGGGCAGAGAATCAGGAGAACGCAGCGTGGTTTGCAGAGCAGTATCCGGAGTTTGAACTGGTAAGAGAACGACAGTTCCTTCCAGGAGTGGATGACAGTGATGGATTCTATATTGCTGAGTTTGTCAGAAAGTAAATACAGCATAGTCTGAAGAAATGAGAGAATAACGATGGAAAAGACAATCGAAAAAATAGATATACGTTCCTTGGATTATAAAGAACTGCAGGAAGAAATGACGAGAATTGGAGAAAAGGCCTTTCGGGGGAAACAGATCTATGAATGGCTGCATGTGAAGCTGGCAGACAGCTTTCAGGAAATGACCAATCTTTCCAGGAGCCTGCGGGAAAGGCTGGAAGCACAGTATGTGATCCGCAAGGTGGATATGCTGGAGCATCAGATATCGAAGAAGGATCCTACGGAAAAATTCCTCTTTGAGCTGGAAGACGGCAATGTGGTAGAGAGTGTACTGATGAAATATAATTATGGCAATTCAGTTTGCATTTCATCACAGGTCGGATGTCGGATGGGATGCAAGTTCTGTGCCTCGACGATTGGTGGAAAGGTACGAAATCTGACTACATCAGAGATGCTGGGACAGGTGTACCGAATTCAGAAAATCAGCGGAGAGCGGGTATCCAATATCGTAGTCATGGGAACCGGAGAGCCATTAGATAACTACGATAATTTTCTGAAGTTTATCCATATGGTCAGTGATGAACATGGACTGCATATCAGCCAGCGTAATATCACAGCATCGACCTGTGGGATTGTGCCTAATATTAAACGGCTTGCAGAAGAAAAGCTACAGATCACACTGGCTTTGTCACTGCATGGTTCCAGTCAGGAAAAACGACAGGAACTGATGCCAATCGCTTATCAGTATGATCTGTCAGAGGTACTTGCGGCATGTGAGGAGTATTTTGAGAAGACAGGACGGCGCATCACATTTGAATACAGTCTGGTGCAGGGAGTCAATGACACAGCAGAGGATGCGGCAAGACTGATTAAGATGCTGGGACATATGAATTGTCATATGAATCTGATTCCGGTGAATCCGATCAAAGAGCGCGCATTCCAGAAACCCAGTCGCAAAAATGCGGAGGAATTCAAAAATAAACTTGAACATAATGGAATAAATGTTACAATAAGAAGAGAACGCGGCTCTGATATAGATGGAGCCTGCGGTCAATTGAGACGACGTCATATTACTTCTAAAAAGGAGAACTAGATGAAATATTATGCAATGACTGATGTCGGAAGACGGCGTGAAATGAATCAGGATTATGTATATGCAACGGGGCAGCCGATCGGTCCGTTCCCAAACCTGCTTGTGGTAGCCGATGGAATGGGAGGACACAAGGCGGGTGATTTTGCATCCAAATTCACAGTAGAGGTTGTAAAGCGTGAGATTGCAGGAAGCAGGAGCAGAAAGCCGGAAAAAGTAATGCATGACGCGATACAGGTTGCCAACCGGGAGCTGATCCGTGTGGCATCGAGGGACGTGAAGCTGGAAGGCATGGGTACGACACTTGTAGTTGCAACGGTGATCGGTGATACGCTGTATTTTGCCAATATCGGTGACAGCCGTCTCTATTTGATAGATGATAATATAAAGCAGTTGTCCAAGGATCATTCCCTGGTAGAAGAGATGGTACGTCTGGGTGGTATCAAGGCGGAAGATGCAAGGAATCATCCGGATAAGAATATTATTACCAGAGCCATGGGGGTGAAGGATGAAGCAGAAGCTGATTTCTATGAATTCAGGATCAAAAGGGGAGATAAGATTCTGATGTGTACCGATGGACTTAGTAACATGGTAGAAGACGAAGATATGTTTGGACTGGTGAAGGGGTCACGGGATGTTGTCGAAGCTGTTCAGATGCTGATAGACAGAGCGAACAGCAACGGAGGAAGAGATAACATCGGAGTGGTACTTGCCGAACCGATTGCAAGTGAGGAGAGTACGTGGTGAGCATTTATTTAGGTAAGCGATATGAAGTGTTAACGAAGATCGGTGCAGGCGGTATGGCAGATGTCTACAAAGGCAAAGACCATATGCTGAATCGTTATGTGGCGATCAAAGTATTGAAGAAGGAATTCAGAGAGGACGAGACATTTGTTAAGAAGTTTCGCTCCGAGGCTCAGGCAGCAGCCGGGCTTCTGAACCCGAATATTGTTAATGTATATGATGTAGGTGAAGATCGTGGTCTGTACTACATGGTCATGGAACTGGTAGACGGTATCACGTTAAAAGAATATATTGATAAAAAAGGCAGACTGTCTGCAAAGGAAGTTATCAGCATCGCCATTCAGATGTGTAATGGTATTGAAGCGGCACATGAACGACAGATCGTACATCGGGATATCAAGCCGCATAATGTGATGATCTCCAAGGATGGAAAGGTGAAGGTGACAGATTTTGGTATTGCCAAGGCTGCATCGTCAGCGACGGTCAGCACTTCTGCGATGGGATCCGTACATTATACTTCGCCGGAGCAGGCAAGAGGCGGGTATGTAGATACCAAGAGTGATATCTATTCCGTAGGTATTACCTTGTATGAGATGGTGACAGGTCATGTACCGTTTGATGGTGAGACAGCTGTAGAAGTTGCTGTGAAGCATCTGCAGGAAGAGATTACGCCGCCATCGGAAGAAGTGCCGGATATTCCGTACAGTCTGGAACAGATTATTTTAAAATGTACACAGAAGAATTCGGAGAGACGTTATGATAATATGGAAGATCTTATCAAAGATCTAAAACATTCATTAGTAGATCCGGATGGCGACTTTGTACAGATCATCCCACAGAATAATGCAGATACTGTGATCATTACAGAAGATGAGTTGAATGATATCCGTGATTCTTATGATGATGCGGATGATTACGATGATGATAGCTATGATGACGATTATGATGATGAGTATGACGATGATTACGATGACGAAGGCGAGGAGCATGACAGTGATGAAGTGAACCCGCGTATGAATAAGATCATGAAGATTCTTACGATCGTGGTAGCTGTATTGATCCTTGTGGTATTGGGAGTTGTAGTTGGTAAGGCTACAGGTGTCTTGAAGTTTAATAAAGGTATCCTGGCACTTGATACAGAGAATAAGATTAAAGTGCCGAATCTTGTAGGCAAGACAGAAGGCGAAGCTAAGCAGATCCTGGAAGAATCCGGATTGAAATGTAAGGTTACAGCCAGACGTGAGTCTAAAAAATATGACGAAGGATATGTTATCGAACAGAATCCGGAAGAGGGCAAACGCGTAAAGAAAGGCTATGACGTAGAGATTGTGGTAAGCTCTGGAAAGAAGTCAGAAGAAGGTACAATCCCGGATGTATCCGGACAGGATGAAGCATCAGCTCAGAAAGCGCTGGAAAATGCAGGATTTACCAATATCAAATCGGAAGCTGTGTACAGTGAAGAAGAGCAGGGGACTGTTATCGGCACGAATCCGACAGCTGGAACTAAGGTTAGCAAAGATACAGAGATTACCATGCAGGTCAGCAAAGGTTCTGAGAAAATTACGGTACCGAATGTGGTCGGTAAGACAGAGTCAGAAGCCAAGAGCGCGATCACAGGAGCAGGCCTGACAGTGTCTACTGTTGAGACAGAGTATAATGAGAATTATTCAGAAGGTCAGGTTATTCGTCAGGATCCGGCAAGTGGCAAGGTGGAAAAAGGAACCAGTGTCAGTCTGGTAGTAAGTCTTGGCAAGAAACCGGAGACGAAGCTGACGGTACCGAATGTGGTCAATGTATCAGAGGCGAGTGCACGACAGATGATCAGCAATGCAGGACTGACTGTATCAGATACAACATATATTTCCAGTGATACGGTGGCAGCAGGGTGCGTTATCAGTTGTAGTCCTGGTGTTGGATCGGAAGCATCTAAGGGCACAGGAGTAAGTCTTGTGATCAGTACCGGTTCATCCGCTTCTGGTGGTAATATGGGAAATGAGCAGTAATTATGCAGGGTAAGATAGTGAAAGGTATTGCCGGATTCTACTATGTTCACGTAGTAGAATTCGGTATTTACGAATGTAAGGCAAAAGGTATTTTTCGAAAAAAAGGCACCAAACCATTGGTTGGTGATAATGTAGAGATTGATATTCTGGATGAAGAGACGAAACTGGGTAATATTCGTGAGATACTGCCCAGAAAGAATGAATTGATCCGTCCGGCGGTTGCCAATGTGGATCAGGCACTTGTGGTATTTGCGATAAAGAAGCCGGCCCCACATTTTAATCTGTTGGATCGTTTTCTGGTTATGATGGAAAGCAAGGACATACCTGTTGTATTGTGCTTTAATAAACAAGATGTGGCTTCATTGGAAGAGATGCAGGAGATCAGAGAGATTTACGAGCCATCTGGATATCGTGTGGCATTTATCAGCGCACGGATGGAAGAGAATATTGACGAGATCAGAGAACTGCTGGAAGGAAAGACAACGACGGTGGCGGGACCATCCGGTGTGGGTAAGTCTTCGCTGATCAATTGTCTACAGCAGGAGATACAGATGGAGACGGGGGCAATCAGCCAGAAGATTGACCGCGGCAAGCACACTACAAGACATTCCGAGCTGATTACAGTAGATGAGAATACATATATCATGGATACTCCGGGATTCAGCTCGCTGTATACCAATGATTTTGAAAAAGAAGAACTCAAACAGTATTTTCCAGAATTTGAACCATATGAAGGACAGTGCAGATTCAATGGATGCGATCATGTGCATGAACCGGACTGTGCGGTGAAGCGTGCACTGGAAGAAGGTAAGATCAGCCAGGTAAGATATCAGAATTATCTGGAATTATATAAAGAACTAAAGGAAAAGAGGAGGTACTAGAATTGAAGTACGTAATTGCTCCTTCCATTCTGTCAGCAGATTTTACACAGCTTGGTAAGGATATCAAAGAAACAGAAGAAGGCGGTGCAGCTTACCTGCACTTTGACGTTATGGATGGTATGTTTGTGCCAAATATATCTTTCGGAATTCCGGTTATGAAGTCGATCCGTAAGGCAACACACCAGGTGATGGATGCACATCTTATGGTGCAGGATCCAATCCGTTATGTGAAAGCGTTTAAAGAGGCAGGTGCAGACCTGATCACGGTACATCTTGAGGCATGTCCGGATGTACGCAAGACGTTGACGGAGATTAAAGATCTTGGAATTATGGCAGGACTTTCTATCTGTCCTGAGACACCGGTAGAAGAGATCCGTGAATATCTGGAATATGTAGATATGATACTGATCATGTCTGTACATCCGGGTGCGGGTGGACAGAAGTTCATGGAAGAATCACTGGATCGTATCCGTGAGACCAGAAAAATGATTGAAGAAAGCGGAAAAGAGATCGATATTCAGGTTGATGGCGGTGTGAAGCTTGAGAATGCCCGTAAGATCCTGGATGCAGGAGCTAATATTCTGGTAGCCGGTTCTGCTGTATTCGGTGATAACATTGTTGAAAATACAAGAAAATTTGTGGAGATATTCAGAGACTATGAGTAAGTGTGCGATCATTGTCAGTGGGGGAACTCTTGATGAGGCATTGACATTTGAAACGCTTAGGGAGTATGAAGAACCATGTGTGATCGGTGTAGATCGGGGCGTAGAATTTCTCTATCGCCACAAGATCCGTCCGAACTATATCGTAGGAGATTTTGACAGTCTGCCAGAGGAGATCGTTACCTATTACAAGGAGCGGAACGATGTACCGATCCGGGAGTTTAATCCGGTGAAGGATGCAACGGATACAGAGATTGCAGTGCGTCTTGGTATGACGCTGGGATGTAGTAAGCTGATCATTCTGGGTGCGACAGGTGGAAGACTGGATCATTTCTGGGCAAATGTACAGACTCTGATGATTTCACATAAGGCAGGTATCTATGCTGAGATTCTGGATACACAGAATCGGATTCGTCTGATCGGCGGCGAGACACATATCCGTAGAGAAGATATGTACGGTCCGTATTTCAGTGTATTTCCGCTAGGTGAGATTGTCTATGGATTTAATATTATCGGGGCAAAGTATCCGCTCAGGGATCATACGTTGACACCGTATGACAGTCTCTGCGTAAGCAATGAGATCGCGGAAGGCGAAGATGAAGCGGTGATTGATTATTCCGGAGGTACCGTGATACTGATGGAGACGAGAGATTGGTAAATAACAAAAGTAAAAAGACTATGCAGATGGACAAGATAGTAAAGTGGTTCCAAATGCATAGTCTTTTATTATGCGCTGAACAGGGAATTAGTGGAAATACATAAAAATATTAAGAAAAACAATAGAATTTTAATAATTAATCCAAAAATATTCTATTCTTTCCGGCTTGGTTCGTTATTATAATTAAATTAATCAATTAAGCGAAGGGCTTATAGAACAAAACAACCAAATGGGAGGAAAGAAAAATGAAAAGAAAAGTAATTGCAACAATGCTGGCAGCAACGCTTGCATTATCTCTGGCAGGCTGTGGCGGATCTTCAGGTTCATCTGATTCATCTAAGTCATCAAGTTCTTCAGAGAGCAGCACAGCCAACAAAGACAAACCACTGTGCTGGTTCAACCGTCAGCCATCTAACAGCTCAACCGGAGAGCTGGATCAGGAGGCACTGAACTTTAACAAAGATACTTATTATGTAGGATTTGATGCTAACCAGGGTGCTGAACTTCAGGGTCAGATGGTTGTAGATTATATCAAAGCTAATGCGGACAAGATCGACAGAAATGGTGACGGAGTGATCGGTTACGTACTTGCGATCGGAGATATCGGACATAATGATTCAATTGCACGTACACGTGGTGTTCGTTCAGCTCTTGGTACAGGCGTAGAAGCTGATGGCGATGTTGATTCTACTCCGGCAGGAACAAATGTAGACGGCTCATCTAAAGTTGTTCAGGATGCAACTCTTGAAATCGATGGAAAGACATTTACGATTCGTGAGTTGGCTTCTCAGGAAATGAAGAACGCAGCAGGAGCAACATGGGATGCAGCTACAGCCGGTAATGCAATCGGAACATGGACAGCATCATTTGGTGATGAGATTGATGTTGTTGTTTCTAACAATGATGGTATGGGAATGTCAATGTTCAATGCATGGGCAAAAGACAGCAAAGTTCCAACATTTGGATATGATGCAAACAGTGATGCAGTAGCAGCTATCGGCGAAGGATACGGCGGAACAATTTCACAGCATGCAGATGTTCAGGCTTATCTGACACTGAGAGTTCTTCGTAACTCACTTGACGGAGTAGATATTGACACAGGTATCGGTACAGCTGATGAAGCTGGCAACTGCCTGACAGAAGGTGAAGATTACAGATACAGCGAAGAAGACAGATCTTACTACGCATTGAATGTTGCAGTAACAGCTGATAACTACAAAGACTTTACAGATTCTACCAAGATTTATGACAAGGTTTCTAAGCAGCTGGATTCAGAGAAGAGCCCATCTAAGAAAGTATGGCTGAACATTTATAACTCATCTGATAATTTCCTGAGTTCTACATATCAGCCACTGCTTGAGAACTACGATGATCTTCTCAACTTAACTGTAGATTACATCGGTGGAGATGGACAGACAGAGTCTAACATCACAAATCGTCTTGGTAATCCTGGAGAGTATGATGCATTTGCAATTAACATGGTTAAGACAGATAACGCAGCAGCATATACATCAATCCTTTCTAACTAAGAAGTAAGTAAAACAGTAAATGAATGAAATAAAGAAGGGCGTCGGGCTGGATGCCCTTCTTTCTCTAAGAAAAGGAAGCAGAGCTATGGCAGAGGATAAGAATAAGTACATCTTATCGATTAATGGCATGAGCAAATCATTCGGCAGGAATAAGGTTCTGAAACATATTGACCTGAATGTCAAACCCGGATCTATCATGGGACTTATGGGTGAGAATGGTGCCGGAAAATCGACAATGATGAAATGTCTATTTGGAACCTATCAGAAAGATGAGGGGACAATTATATTAGATGGACGGGAAGTTAATTTCTCGGGTCCGAAGGATGCGCTTGAAAATGGGGTGGCAATGGTTCATCAGGAGTTGAATCAGTGTCTGGAAAGAAGCGTAGTGGATAATATGTTCCTTGGACGATATCCGAAAAATTCATTCGGAATCGTTGACGAGGCAAGAATGAAAAAGGAAACGTCGAAGTTGTTCCGAAAGCTTGGAATTACAGTGAGTCTGACGCAGCCGATGAAGAAAATGTCTGTATCGCAGCGTCAGATGTGTGAGATCGCAAAAGCGATTTCCTATAATTCAAAGGTGATTGTACTGGACGAGCCAACATCTTCACTGACAGCACCGGAAGTAGAAAAGCTGTTTAAGATGATGCGGCAATTGAAAGCACAGGGAATTTCGTTGATCTATATTTCTCACAAAATGGACGAGATCCTTGAAATTTGTGATGAGATATCAGTATTGCGAGATGGTAATCTGGTTATGACGAAAGATAGCAAGGACACAGATATGAATGAGCTGATTGCAGCTATGGTTGGGCGTTCTCTTGATAACCGTTTTCCACCTGTGGATAATGAACCGGGAGAGACAGTTTTTTCAGTACAGAATCTCTCGACGAAATATGCACCAAAGCTTCAGAACATTTCGTTTGATATTAGAAAAGGTGAGATTTTTGGTTTTTATGGTCTGGTTGGTGCCGGAAGAACCGAACTTCTGGAAACTATATTTGGAATGCGTACCAGAGCGGAGGGTAATGTAATATACAATGGTAAAATCATGAATTTCAATTCTCCAAGGGAGGCAATGGATCATGGATTTGCATTGATTACGGAGGAAAGAAAGGCAAATGGTCTGTTCCTGAAAGGTGACCTTACCTTTAATACGACTATTTCAAATATGAATCATTATAAGAATGGAATTGCATTGTCACATGATCGTATGGTACGTGCGACTGCAGAAAAGATCCGAATCATGCGCACAAAATGCATGGGACCGGATGATATGATTTCAAGTCTTTCCGGAGGAAACCAGCAGAAGGTTATCTTTGGAAAGTGGTTGGAACGTTCGCCGAGTATATTTATGATGGATGATCCTACCAGAGGAATCGATGTAGGAGCAAAATATGAGATTTATGAACTGATCATTAATATGGCAAAACAGGGAAAAACAATTATTGTAGTTTCTTCTGAGATGCCGGAGATTCTGGGAATTACGAACCGTATTGGAGTAATGTCTAATGGTCGTCTGGCCGGAATCGTTAACACCAAAGAGACAGATCAGGAAGAATTATTGAGACTCAGTGCAATGTACTTATAATAGAGAGGAGCAGTGGATATGGCAGAGAACAGTGTAATTCTTTCGGTTGAAGAAGAAGCAAAGCTTTTGCAGCCGATTGATGAATACGTTGGTAAAATACAGGATCAGATTGACGCACTGCGCGTTGACGGAACCGATCAGGTTAATAATATCAGCAATTGTATTGCAATTGCGAAAGAAAACAAGAATTTATCAAAAGAAGAACAGGCAAAACTTATTGCTGAGTATAAACAAGAACTGGAAAAAGCAAAATCAGTAGAAAATGCTAATAAGCAGGAAGTCACCAGGTTGATTGCAGAAGCCGAAAGTTATCTTGCGAAGCATTACAACAGTGAATATTATGATATTGTCGCAAAGAGCTGTGAGGCAGAAAAGAAAGCAGAAAACAGTAATTATGATAAGCTGAAACAGGAACTTCAGACTGAACATAAGCAGAGACTGAATAGTTTGAAGGATGCAGAAGACATCAAAGCAGAAAAATATAATTATAAGAATAAACTGTTTGATGCTCAAATGGCACATGAATCCAGAATCCAGGAGATCAAAGACAGAAGACATGATGCATTTATGCATAAGTTCCATCTGATCGATCTTCTGAGAATGTCTAAATTCACGTTTGCACAGAAACGTATCCAGAGTTGGGAAAACTATAAATATTCGTTTAATGTAGCGCAGTTCCTGTACAAAAACGGTCTGTACATTGTTATCATTATGATTTTTATTGCATTGTGTATCATTACACCGATGGTGAAAAATGCTCAGCTGCTTACAGTAACCAATATTCTGAACATTTTACAGCAGGCATCACCGCGTATGTTCCTGGCTCTTGGTGTTGCAGGACTGATTCTTCTGACAGGTACGGACCTTTCAGTAGGACGTATGGTTGGTATGGGTATGGTTACAGCTACGATCATTATGCATAACGGTATTAATACAGGTAGTGTGTTTGGTCACGTTTTTGACTTTTCTGCTATGGCACCTGTGCAGAAAGCATTACTGGCATTAGCTACATGTATTTTCCTTACAACTATGTTTGCAATGATCGCCGGATTTTTCATGGCAAGGTTTAAGATGCATCCGTTCATTTCGACGATGGCCAATATGCTGATCATCTTCGGACTCGTAACTTATGCTACCAAGGGAGTTTCGTTTGGTGCAATTGATGCTGCTATTCCAAATATTTTTATTCCACAGATTGGTAAGTTCCCGACAATTATTCTTTGGGCTGCAGCAGCAGTATTTGTCGTATGGTTTATCTGGAATAAGACAACATTTGGTAAGAACCTGTATGCAGTAGGAGGAAATCCGGAGGCAGCAGCAGTATCTGGTATTTCTGTATTCAAGGTGACAATGGGAGCATTCATTCTGGCTGGTATTCTGTATGGATGTGGATCATGGCTGGAATGTAACCGAATGATCGGTTCAGGAAGTGCAGCTTATGGACAAGGATGGGATATGGATGCCATTGCAGCCTGTGTAGTTGGTGGTGTGTCATTTACCGGTGGTATCGGTAAGATCTCAGGTGTAGTAACTGGTGTGCTGATCTTTACATCACTTACATACTCTTTGACAATTCTTGGAATTGATACCAACCTTCAGTTCATTTTTGAAGGAATTATTATTCTTGCAGCGGTTACGCTTGACTGTCTGAAATATGTACAGAAGAAATAATTAGAAAAACAGTAATAAGCAAGCCGCCTTTGTTCGTCGGATAGAGATGAAAAAGGCGGCTTTTGCGATATGATGGTTTAGTATCATATTATTTTCTGATATAATGATAACAGAAGCCTGGAGGGTAACAGAGGGGTATTAGAATGGAACAATACAAAGTGATCCTGGTAGATGATGAAGTGGAAGTGATTGATGCGATGCAGGCATTAATCCATTGGGATGAACTGGGATTTGAAGTGGTAGGCAGTGCGACAAACGGGGTGAAGGCACTGGAACTTGTGGAAAAACTTCAGCCTGATGTGGTGTTGACGGATATTAAGATGCCATATATGGATGGGCTAGAGTTAGCAAGAAGATTGAATAAGGACTATCCGAATATCTATATTCTGCTGTGTACAGGGTTTGATGAATTTGAATATGCGCAGGAAGCAGTACGCCTTGAGATTAAGGAATATATGCTGAAACCGATCAATGCATCGGAATTATCCGCTGGTCTGACAAAATTGAAAGATACCCTGGATCGTGAGCGTGAAGAAAAATTAAATGTGCGTAAGCTGGAAGATTATTTTAAGGAAGTACTGCCTGCATTGCGTTCAAATTTATTCGTGTCATTAATAGAAGGTCGGATCAGCGAACAGGAATATCAGAGATTTCTTTCGGCATACCGAGTGGAAATGCAGGGTCCGCTGTATTGCTGTGTCATTTTCCACACATCCAGCACTCATGTGCCGGATGGGGTAGATCCTGTGCTTTTGTCAATGTCAGTTGAACGGGAAATCAAGGAGCGTCTGGCGACAGAATGGAAATGTCAGGAATTTATATATCTGGGGAATACACTCCTGATCGTGGAACTGGAGATGGAAGAGAAAATTGCGGAATTAACAGATGCGTGTGACCGGTTCTGCAGATGGGCATATCGGATTATGGGAGCAGTTGTAACTGCAGGAATAGGAAGAACAAGTGATAGTCTGTTTCATATCCATCTTTCTTATGAAGGTGCACGGGAAGCGGTGTCTTACAGAGTACTGTATGGAACGAAACGTGCGATCAGTATCGGAGAGATTGTGCCGAAGGAACAGAATCTGACCATACAGGCAGAAGAGACCCGGATGCAGGAATTATTTCGGGCAGTGCATGTAGGTAATCAGGAAAAGATTGAAAAGGCAGTTAAAAAAGAAATTGAGATATTGCATAAAAACGCAGATACGATCGAACAGTATCGTTTGGCAACAATGGAGATTGTGAGTGGCTTTTACAGATTCTGTGTAAATAATTCAATAGATTTTAATGGAATATCCAAAGATATGCAGAGCAACTATGAAAAAGTACCGGAGATGGATGAAAGTACACTTGCAGCATGGCTGATAGAAGTATCCATGACAATTAGTGATATGTTAAAGAATGCAAGGAACAGTACATCCAGAAGGCTTGTGACAGAGGCGCAGAATCTGGTTAAGAATCGCTATATGGAAGCAGAAATATCGCTGGATGAAGTGTGTTCGGTACTTGGGGTATCTAATTCCTATTTTTCCTCGGTGTTTAAAAAGGAGACAGGCAAGCCATTTATTACATATCTGACAGATTACAGAATGGACATTGCGGCAGATCTGATGGTGAATACGAATGATAAGAGTTATACGATTGCGGAGAAGGTCGGATATCCGGATGCTAATTACTTCAGTTATGTGTTTAAAAAGAGATTCGGAGTATCACCGTCCAAGTACAGAACAAAGTATCTGCAAAAATAATCTGGCTATGAGGGCTGAACAGAATGAAAGATATGAAGAATGATTCCGGAATAAGGAAAACCTTTGCCCAATTTAATATACAGTCGATTATTCTGTCTGTACTGATGACATTGTCGCTTGTAACAGTTACGGTTATGGGCTTTCTGCTGTATCATCGTTTTAAACTGGCATCGGATAAGAGCGCAGTGGCGAATACAGAGATGACGGTAGAAAGTACAATAGACAGATTGAATTCATCGCTTCTGGATCTTCGGCAGATTTCGGATGCGGCAAATTATAATATTGTGCAGGAATATGATATTTCCAGTCAGGAATTTACCAGACAGTTCAGTATGCTGTATGAAACTAATGTAGATAAGATTCAGAGCCTTGCTCTGTATGGATATGATGGGAAGCTGATTGAGTCAGAACCAGTGGCGACAGTTAAGGATAATGTTAAAGTTGACGATCAGAAATGGTACCAGGACGCCAGATCTGAGATAGAAAATATTCACTTTTCGACACCGCATGTTCAGAATCTGTTTAATGACGGAACATTTCGCTATCATCAGGTGGTGTCGCTGAGTCGTTCGGTGGATATTAATGATGGCAGTACATCAGGCAGCGGTGTGCTGCTTGTGGATATGAAATATTCAGTACTTGAAGATATGCTGGATCGGATCAATGAGACATCGAGTGGAATCTATTATTATCTGTGCAGCAGAGATGGAGAGATTATTTATCATCCCCGGTGGACGGAGATTAACAGGGGACTTTTTAAGGAAGAGAATAACAAAGCGGCATCTTATGAGGATGGAATCTATGAGATGAAGACGGACGGACAGAAAGAGAATATAGTGGTGGGAAGCGTTGCATATACGGGCTGGAAGCTGATCGGCGTGGTGCCGGAGAGTGTGCAGGAAACCAGTATTAATAAATTTCGATATTATATTATTACAACAATCCTTATTCTGGTGATGATGCTGCTTCAGGTCAACCGTTTTATTTCCAGAAAGATATCCAGACCGATCAGAGAGTTAGATGAATCTGTTAAGGCATATGAAGCCGGAGCAATGCCAGATATTTATATCGGTGGATCGGCAGAAATTCGTCATCTGGGATATTCCGTACAGAAATCATATGAACAAATTGAAACGCTGATGAAAGAGATTATTCAACAGCAAACAGAAAGACGAAAAAGTGAGCTGGATGCACTTCAGAGTCAGATTAACCCACATTTTCTCTATAATACATTGGAATCCATCACCTGGATGATCGAGGCGCAGAGAAATAACGAGGCGGTCGTGATGATCTCAGAGCTTGCAAAACTTCTTCGTGTAAGTTTATCCAGGGGAAAGACAATTATTTCTATTGAAGACGAATTGCAGCACGGCAGGAGCTATATGAATATTCAGCGTGTACGCTATAAAGAACGATTTAAGGTAGAATTTCTGATAGATGAAGAGATTAAAGACTACTGTATTGTAAAACTGGTGATTCAACCGCTTCTGGAAAATGCGATATATTACGGAGTAGGTAATATGGATGAGGATGATGATGGTCAGATTCTTGTACGTGGGGAGAAGAAGGGCGAAGATATCTATATCAGCATAGAGGATAATGGAATGGGTATGCCGGAAGATATAAGGGATAATATTCTGACAGATAACAGTAAAGTTCCAAAACATGGTTCCGGGGTAGGGGTGATCAATGTTCATTCCAGAATCAGGCTAATGTTTGGTCCGGAATATGGACTGGAAGTATACAGTGAGTTGGATGAAGGGACGAAAGTCGTGATTCATATTCCGGCTATTCCTTATACAAAAGAAAATGCGGAACAATTAGAAAAGCAAAACTATGGACAGAGGAGGATGCCGGATGAAGAAGAGTAAATTCAGATTTATGGCAACAGAGGTGCTTCTTCTTGTTTTAACGTTGTTTTTTGTATATAAGATATTTAATCAGAATATCGAAGAACCAAGGGTGGCAATTATTCTTCCGGAGTCAGGAGATCAACGCTGGGATGCATTGCTCGAAGGAATGAAACAGTCAGCAAGTCTGAATAAGATTCATCTTATTATTTGTAATACAGATGAGATTGAGGATGCTGATGCTGAGCGGGAGGCAATCAGAGAACAGTTGGATAATCAGGTAGATGCATTTATCATATGTCCGTCGCCTGGAAGTGAGACAAAGGAAATGCTGGAGAACGAGTGTGCAGACATACCGATATTGCTGATCACAGAAGATATCTATGATGAAGAACAGAAGGCATCTGGTCTGCCGGTGATTAAGCCGGATTATTATGAAATTGGTCAGACATTGGCGGCGCGTTTGCAGGAAGATGGACAACGGCGAATTGGCGTAGTGGGAGGATGGAGAAAAAGTGATATAAGTGACAATGGTGTCAGAGGACTGAATGATGCACTGGAAGGCACAGATTGTGAAGTTGTCTGGTACTATTACAATCAAAAGGAAAAGAAAGCATCTGAAATGGTGAGCGTGAAGGAGAAGGTAGATGCGCTGGTCGTACTGGATCCCGATGCATTGGTTGAACTGGGGGAACAGGCGGAAAACGGCACTTATTACGGAGCAAAAATATATGGTATCGGCAGCAGTGTTAAATCTATCGCATTGTTGGATTATGGATATATTACAGATATTGTACTTCTTGATGGATATGAGATTGGTTATAAGAGCATAGAGGAAATTGCTGAAAAATTAAATCACAGATTCTACCAGTTGGAAAGCTGTAACACAGGAGTCAGAGAGCTTGATGGGGAAGAGTTGTTTTCGAATGATGACATGGAAAGGTTGTTGTATTCTTATGAGTAAAAAAGGCAGGATGGCACAGAGTATACTGGTTCTTGTGAGCACAATGTCATTTGCTGTTACAGGGTGTCAGCAGAACCAGAGGATACAGACAGACAGGGATGTGCTTCGGGTTGGTGTGGTGACATATACACAGGATGATCCGTTTATTAATGCACTGACGGATAAGTTAAAAGAAGATCTGAAAGCTATGAGTACCAAAGATGTGAAAGTTATAGCTTCTGTTAAGAATGGAGACAATGATCAGAAAAATCAGGATGAAACGATAGAAGAAATGATTGATGCCGGATGCGATGTGCTGTGTGTGAATCTGGTAGACAGAACGGCTCCGGCAAAGATTATTCGACTGGCAAGGCAGGATGATATCCCGATTGTTTTCTTTAATCGGGAACCGGTTAAAGAAGACCTGATGCAGTGGGAATATCTGTATTATGTGGGATGCAAAGCTGAACAGTCAGGTGTCATGCAGGGCGAGACAGCAGCAGAGTATATTAAGAATCATCCGGAAGTGGATAAGAATCAGGATGGAAAGATACAATACGTGCTTCTGGAAGGAGAGGCAGGGCATCAGGATACGATCAGCAGAACGGACTATTCTGTCAGAACAGTGCTGGAAGCGGGCATATCTCTTGAAAAGCTCAGTTATCAGTTTGCTGACTGGAACAGAGGACAGGCAGAAAACAGAATGAACCGTCTGATCAGTCAATATGGAGAAGGGATTGAACTGATCCTTTCTAATAATGATGAAATGGCTTTGGGAGCCGTAGAAGCTTACCGAAAGGCAGGATATGAACCTTCCCAGAGACCGGTTATTTTTGGTATTGATGGGTTGGATGATGCACTGGAAGCAATTGAAGCTGGGGAAATGCAGGGAACCGTGTATAACGATAAAGAGGATCAGGCGTTGCAGATTGCGAAGCTTGCATTTGAAGTGTTCAAGGGTGAACAGCAGGTGAGAAAGGAACTGAAGGAAGGCAGATATTATGTATCGCAGTATCAGCAGGTAGACAGCAGCAATGTGGAGGAATTTTTAGACAGATGATCGGAGTAAAGCGAATGGATAAAACATGGACAGATGAATTTTACCGGGAGATGGATGCAGATAAACGTCTGGTATTACTGAAAGAGAATATTGAGAGTAATCCAACAGAAGAGGATGCATTTCGAAAAAAGCTGTGGATTGCCAGATATGGCAGAAAAAAACCGAAGAAAGACGCATATGTTGGATGTCTTATGGAGTTAAAATATCTGGCTGAGGGCGGTACGCTTGATATTGGCGGGAAAAAGAAACGACAGGCTGCCAGGATCGCAGCAGATATGTATCTGAATAGTCCGGAAGTACAGGAGGACAGATACCGGGAAATCTTACAGGAAGAACTGAAACATGTGTTTTTAAAATTCATGGAAGTAAGCAGTCAAGGAAGAGGTTTTACTTCACTGGTTTTTGGTATGGGACAGTTGTCGGATGAAGGAGTGATTAAAAAAATTGCAGAGCAGATCAGCACGATCGCATTTCAGACTCCGCACATGTTTCATATGGACAGGGAATTTTACATTTTACAACGAGCAGCACTTTCAGCGTTCCGGGAGGAATATCCGAACCGTGAGCATTTTCTGAAAAAATAAAAGAAAGAGGAGAACGAAAGCTATGAGAACTTGGAATGATCTATATAAAATGTTGAAGAATGGGGAGATGGATCAGTCATTGATACAGACTGGATGTGAAGATATAAACGCATACAGGACACGTGCGACAGAAGTCATGAATGGATTTGAAAAAACATTTGGTGTAAAAGAGGATACTTTGGCAGCATTGTGTTCTGCTCCGGGACGTACAGAAATCTGTGGGAATCATACGGATCATCAGCATGGACATGTTCTGGCGGCAGCAGTAAATCTGGATTTTCTTGCATGTGTGTCACCGAATGGGACTCAGACCGTTCACTTCCAGTCAGAGGGCTGGCCGATGACGACAGTAGATCTGTCAGACCTGGAACAGCAGGAAGCAGAAAAAGAGACGACAGCATCTCTGGTGCGGGGAGTAATGGCAGAACTTGCGAAAGCAGGATATACAATAGGCGGATTTGATATGTATGCCGTTTCTAATGTCCTGCCAGGTTCGGGACTGTCTTCCTCAGCAGCTTGTGAGATATTGTTGGGAGTGGCTGGCAATCATCTGTTTTGCCAGGATGAACTGGATGCAGTAACTCTTGCGAAGATTGGACAGAAGGCAGAAAACCAGTATTTTGGAAAACCGAGTGGGCTGATGGATCAGACAGCTTCTTCTGTGGGAGATGCAGTGGCTATTGATTTTGCAGATCCGTCTGCACCGATTGTGCGTTCAGTTACAGCGAATCTGGAAGAACTGGGTCTTGCGTTGTGCATTGTTGACTGTGGCGCAGACCATGCGGCATTGACCGGAGAGTATGCATCTATTCCTCGGGAAATGGAAAAAGTGGCTGCATTCTTTGGAAAGAAAGTGCTTCGTGAAGTGCAGGAAGAAGAGGTATTAAAAGCAATGCCGCAACTTCGAAGAGCGGTTGGAGACAGGGCGGTTCTCAGAGCTTTACATTTTTATGCAGATGACAGAAGAGCGGTGGAAGAGG
Organism: Dorea ammoniilytica; assembly: GCF_025567415.1. Classification (NCBI taxonomy): domain Bacteria; kingdom Bacillati; phylum Bacillota; class Clostridia; order Lachnospirales; family Lachnospiraceae; genus Dorea; species Dorea ammoniilytica. The sequence goes on along the minus strand of NZ_JAOQJV010000014.1, from coordinate 27,359 downwards.
CAGATGCGCTGGAGCGAAGAGACAGGGATGCATTCCTGCAGCTGGTAAAAGAATCCGGACGTTCATCCTGGGAATTGCTGCAGAATATTACACCTGCCGGAGCTGTAGAAGCCCAGGATATGGCGATTGCACTGGAAGCGGCAGAAATTGCATTGAATGGAAAGGGAGCCTGCCGTGTACATGGAGGCGGATTTGCCGGTACAATCCAGGCATTTGTTCCGACTGAGAGTGTATCTGAATTCTGTGAAAAAATGGAATTGATGTTGAGAAAAGGTTGCTGCCACGTGTTGAATATACGACCGACCGGCGGAATTGTACTTTAAAATATGTGATGAAAACAGAGGAGGCGCGTCATGAATAGAAATGAGGCAATTACCGGTCTGGCAGAGTATGCGTTGGATAAGGAATTGATTCGACCGGAAGAAAAAATATGGGCAGTGAACAGCCTGTTGGATGTATTGGAAATAGATACCTATTCACTAGAAGAACTGCAGAAAAATGAGACAATAAATCTGACAGAGCTTCTGGATGTATTGTTAGATGATGCATATGAGCGAGGAGTACTGACAGAGAATTCGGTTGTATATCGGGATCTGCTGGATACGAAGCTGATGGGGTGCCTGACCCCACGTCCGTCGCAGGTGATGGACCGATTTGCGATGCTTCGGAAAGAATCTTCACAGAAAGCGACAGACTGGTATTATCAGTTCAGTCAGGACACAAACTATATTCGAAAAGACCGTGTGGCAAAAGACATCCGGTGGAAGACAGCTACAGAGTATGGTGATCTGGATATATCGATTAATCTGTCTAAGCCGGAGAAAGATCCGAAAGCTATAGCAGCTGCGAGGATGCAGCCTGCATCAGATTATCCGAAATGTATGCTTTGCGTTGAGAATGTAGGATATCCGGGAAGGTTGAATTTTCCGGCGCGACAGAATCATCGTATCGTTCCGATAGAGATTAATGGGACAGCCTGGTATCTGCAGTATTCTCCATATGTATATTACAACGAACATTGCATTTGCTTTAATGAGAAACATACGCCGATGAAGATTGACCGCGCCTGTTTTGCGAAGCTTTTAGATTTCGTAAGACAGTTTCCACATTATTTTGTGGGATCCAATGCGGATCTCCCTATTGTAGGTGGTTCTATTCTGGCACATGATCACTTCCAGGGGGGACATTATACATTTGCCATGGAGAGGGCGCCGATTGAGACAGATGTAATTTTTGATGGGTATAAGGATGTCAAGGCAGGAATTGTGAAATGGCCAATGTCCGTTATAAGACTTACGGCGAAAGTTCCGGAGCGCCTGGTAGAACTGGCAGACAGAATCCTTCTCAGCTGGCGCGGATATACAGATGAGAAGGCTATGATCCTGGCAGAGACAGACGGTGAGCCACACAATACGATTACTCCGATCGCAAGACGTCGTGGTGAAGACTTTGAACTTGACCTGGTATTGAGGAACAATCTGACTACACCAGAGCATCCATTGGGAGTGTATCATCCACATGCAGAGCTTCATCATATCAAAAAAGAGAATATTGGTCTGATTGAGGTGATGGGGCTGGCAATTCTTCCTGGCAGGCTGAAGACAGAATTGGCAGCGGTAGCTGATAAGCTTGTATCAGGTGAAGATATGACGAAAGACCCGCTGACAGCTGTACATGCGGAATGGGCGAATGATATTGCTGCCCGCTATGATATTACAGAAGATAATGCATGGACGATTGTTCAGGAAGAGACTGGACTGATATTTGCAAAAGTGCTTGAACAGGCTGGCGTATACAGCAGAGATAAAGAGGGAAAAGAAGCTTTTCTGCGATTTATTCATCAGGTATAGCAGGTGATTTCTCTGTGCTCTACGGAAGTGGAGAATACGATCAGCGTTCGGGTTTTGCCAAATTGCTGAAGTGCATTGACAAACTGATCCAGCTCATCAGTGGTGTGGAACAGTCCTTCAATAAGCATGGAATAATCACCGGTAACGCAGTTACATTCAATGACATGCTCCTGGTTCTGGATAAATGGATAGAATTCTTTTTTGTCCTGCGGATCCAGTTCCAGGCAGATAAAGGCTTTGATATAGTAGCCGAGTGCCATGGGATTCAGGACGGCATGGTATCCGGCGATATATCCATGCTTTTCCAGATTTGTGATACGTGCTGATACAGCCGGCGATGACAGAAAGACATGTTCAGCGATTTCTTTAATCGGCATTCTCGCATTTTCACGAAGTAAATTCATAATTTTTCGATCTATTTCATCAATTTCGTATTCTTTCATGATGGACACCTCTACACTTAATTTTATTAAGTATTCTAACTCCAATACTTACAAATATCAAGTATTCTGCAAAATAATATAAATATACAAGCTCCTGACTCGAAATTATTGACTTCGTTTTTCGACAGGTTTATAGTCGCTATTGTGTTTTGAACAACACGGAAACGACAGGAATTTGAAAGGAGCACAACCAATGAAGTCACCAGCTAAGAATTACGATCCATATGAAAATGTTGTTGATGTTATGGAGAAAGCAGTAGAGATTGGGCATATCAACAAATCCATGTTTGAGATTATTAAGAATCCACAACGAGAAACAAAAGTATATCTTCCGATCGAAATGGATGACGGGCATGTAGAAGTATTTGAGGGATACAGAGTCCAGCATTCAAATATCCGCGGACCTTTTAAAGGTGGTATCCGTTTTCATCCGGATTGTAATCTGAACGAGGTAAAAGCACTGTCTGTATGGATGTCACTGAAATGTGCAGTAGCTAATATTCCGTATGGCGGAGCGAAAGGTGGCATCAAGGTAGATCCTTCGAAGCTGTCAAAAGGAGAACTCCGGAGATTGACAAGACGTTATACATTTGCGATTGCACCGATCATCGGAGCGGACACAGATATTCCGGCACCGGATGTTAATACTAATGCACAGACCATGGCATGGGTACTTGATACCTATAGTCAGCTGGCAGGAAAACCGTCGCCGGGGGTGGTAACTGGTAAGCCGGTAGAGCTTGGTGGATCCAGAGGACGTAATTCGGCAACCGGGCGAGGCGTATATTTCAGTACGAAATTCCTGCTTCAGGAAGAGGGAAAAGATATCAAAGACGCATCTGTTGCAATTCAGGGAATGGGTAATGTAGGAAGCAATGCAGCCAGAATTTTTTACCATAGAGACATTAAAGTCGTAGCAGTCAGTGATGTGTCAGGAGGTCTGTATAAGAAAAGCGGTCTCGATATTACCGATATTTCAGACTATTTGGAAACGAAAGGAAATCTTTTGAAAGATTATAATGCACCGGGTGTGGAACATATCACCAATGAAGAGCTTCTTACTTGTGAATGTGATGTGCTGATTCCGGCGGCATTGGAGAATCAGATTACAGCAGAAGTGGCCGAAAAAGTGAAATGTTCTTATATTATAGAAGCAGCCAACGGACCAACCAGTGAGGCAGGAGATGTTGTGTTGGAGAATAGAGGCATTCCGGTAATTCCTGATATTTTTGCAAACTGCGGTGGCGTGATCGTATCGTATTTTGAGTGGGTTCAGAATATTCAGGAACTGACCTGGAGCAGAGAACGAGTTAATGAGATGTTGGCAGATCTGATGAGTAAAGCATTCATGGATATTCTCAGCGTGAAGAAAGAATGTGACTGTACGTTCCGAATGGCAGCATATATTGTGGCTCTGCGAAAATTAGTATATGCAGAAGAAATCAAGGGAATCTTCCCGTAAGAAAAATAACGGATGAGTAGGTTGTACATCAGATGTTGCACATTAATCGGCATCTGATGTATTTTTTTGTATTTTTCGTCAATTGTATTCGCCCAGAAAAGCATCTATAATGAATCGGGTTAAATACAAAAGAGTAAAAGAAAGTCAAGAAAAGAGGCAAACATGCAGATAAGTATATTATTGGTGAAGCAGATCCTGGAACTTTTTCTGATGATCCTTATGGGATATATTATTGTGAAGACAGGACTCTTGAAAGATGAAGACAGTAAGGTAATCTCTAAGATTGTATTGTATCTGATCATCCCATGTGTGATTATCAATGCATTTCAGGTGGAGTATACAGATGATAAAGTAAAAGGGCTGTTTCTGGCACTTGTGGCATCCGTGTTGTTACAGGTATTGCTGCTTTTGATTGTCTGGGGGATTGGAAGAGTATTCCATATGAATGAAGTAGAGACAACATCCATTTACTATTCGAATACGGGAAATCTGATCGTGCCGATCGTTACTTATGTGTTGGGCGAAAAATGGGTGTTATATGGATGTGTGGCTATGTGCGTTCAGCTTGTATTTATCTGGACTCACTGTAAAAGCGTGCTTGGGAAAGAAGAAAAAACAGACTGGAAAAAGATTGTGTTTAATATCAACATGATCTCAGTATTTCTGGGAGTAGTGCTTTTTGTTACCAGAATACGTCTTCCGGAACTGGTCAATCATACGCTTAGTTCTGTAGGTTCCATGATCGGACCAGCCAGCATGATTGTTACAGGCATGCTGATCGCAGGAATGAATCTGAAAGAGATATTTTCACGTGGAAGAGTCTATGGGATTGCATGTATGAGACTGATCATAATTCCGCTGATTGCGCTTCTGATACTGAAAATAAGCGGACTGGCGATATGGGGACAGGATAGTACAAAGATTCTTCTGATTGTATTTCTTTCTGTTATTACACCGTCTGCTTCAACTGTTACACAGATGTGTCAGGTATACGGAAATGATTCGCAGTATGCGAGTGCGATTAATGTAATTACTACAATATTTGCAATTATTACAATGCCATTGATGGTACTTGTATTTCAGATGGTGATATAGGAGAAGTGCTTGTATGAGCGCTTCTTTTTTTGAATAACTGCAGATGTATTGTTCTGTTATACAGGCTTCTGAAAAATGTCGCATACAATGCGACCATTCATTCTTCTGCTTTTCTTATAATGAAATCACAATAAAAAAAGGAGGAGTTCAAAATGACAGAACTTGTATTTATCTTAGACAGAAGTGGTTCCATGTCGGGACTGGAAAAGGATACTATCGGAGGTTTTAATTCTATGTTGGAAAAGCAGCGTAAGGAGCCTGGTGATGCCGTGGTATCCACCGTGCTGTTTGACAACGAAACAGAGGTTATTCATGACCGTGTTGTTATTGCAGATGTACCGAATCTTACGGACAAGGAATATTTCGTGCGTGGCTGCACTGCACTTCTCGATGCGGTTGGAGGTGCAATCCAGCATATCGGGAATGTTCATAAGTATGCCCGCAAAGAAGATGTGCCGGAAAAGACCCTCTTTATCATCACAACTGATGGTATGGAAAATGCCAGCCATCATTACACCTACGATAAGGTGCGCAATATGATTGAACGTCAGAAGGAACGTTATGGTTGGGAGTTTCTTTTCCTCGGTGCAAACATTGATGCGGCAGCTGAAGCCAAAAGATTTGGTATTGATGAATCTATGGCCGCAAACTATCATTGTGATGAGGTTGGAACAGTACTCAACTATGAAGTCATCAGCGAGGCAATTACCAGCGTAAGAACGAGCGCAGCACCATTGTCGGCTGACTGGAAAAAGAAGATTGATGCGGATTACAAGAAGAGAGGTGGAAAGAGATGATTGGAGCAATCTTAGGTGATATCATTGGTAGTCCTTATGAATTTGACCGTGGTAACAAGAGTAAAGAGTTCCCTTTATTCTCTCGCAAATCCGCCTATACGGATGATACCGTAATGACTTTGGCTGTCGGTCTGACTTTTCTTGATGCACAGCCGAGTGCTTCAGATGATTGGATTTTGCGAAATTTGGCTAATCGTATGCGTCAATTTGGAAAGATGTATCCGAATGCCGGGTATGGAGGAATGTTCCGACAATGGCTTCGTAATCCAGAGTGCAAGGCTTACAATAGTTTTGGTAATGGCTCTGCAATGCGTGTTTCTTCAGTTGCGTGGTTATATAACGATATCGATTCTGTCAGACACGCAGCAAGGCTTTCGGCAGAAGTTACCCACAATCATCCGGAAGGAATCAAGGGTGCTGAAGCAACTGCCAGTGCTGTTTTTCTGGCAAGGACAGGACATAGCAAGACAGAAATTAAGGAATATATGGAATATGAATTTGGTTATGAATTGAATCGTACTTGCGATGAAATCAGACCCGGATATTTTCATACAGAAACCTGCATGGAAACTGTGCCGGAGGCCATCACGGCTTTCCTGGAGGGAGGTAGTTTTGAGGATGTTATCCGTACTGCGGTATCTCTTGGCGGTGATTGTGATACACTGACGGCTATTGCAGGTGGCATTGCAGAAGGCTTCTATGGTGTTCCTGTCGAACTGAAAGAAGAGTGCTATAAGCGTTTGCCGGAGCCGTTGCTTAAGGTGTTGAAAGCGTTTATGGAGTATCTCGAGCGAAATGCTACTGTGAATTAGGCCTTTCTTCCATCTTGTAAGTGATGTTGCCGGGGCAAGCAGCACGGCAGATCTTATTTGTGTAATGACTTAAGCGGAAACAAAAGAGTCATGACCAAAGAGAGATAACTAAATCATATAGATAGCTTATGGCAACAGCAGGTTGCTTTTCAGACTGCGGATTAATCGATATGATAAAGATAACGGAGGTGATAACTATGGAAACAAAAAATATTATTTTGAAACTTCGTACTGAAAGAGGAATGTCACAAGACGAGCTGGCAGATAAAATCATGGTAACAAGGCAGGCAGTATCACGTTGGGAAAATGGAGATACAGTTCCAAACACTGATACTCTCAAGCTCTTATCGAAAGAATTTGATGTATCCATCAATACGCTTTTGGGAGAACCCAGAAAGCTGATCTGCCAGTGCTGTGGAATGCCAATTGATGATTCTATATTGGGACGTGATAAGGATGGCACATTAAATGAGGAGTATTGTAAATGGTGCTATGCAGATGGAACATACACATATAACGATATGGATGAATTGATTGATGTGTGTGTAAAGAATATGGTAAATGAAAACTTTACCGAAGAACAGGCACAATCTTATTTGAAAGAAATGCTTCCAAAATTAGATTACTGGAAAAGATATGATGAACTTAGTGACAATGGGCAGTTTGAAGAGTTTAAAAAGCAATTGATAAACGAAATAAATGATCTGCATATAGACGGACTTCCAAGGGTAGACAAGCTAAATGCACTTGTGGGGAAATATGTGAATCTGGAATATACTCTGCCGAATGGACGAAAAGTGAAATTTCTTGATGATCAGAAAACCTATCTGGGGAATCAACTGGAGTCTGAATTTGGAGGAGACAGATGCTTCGGTATTCTGGCAAGTATGGATTTTATTCTGGTATGTACATATGAAAAGGATGGTGAAAATCCAGAGCTGTTGATTTATAAAAAGAGATAATATGGCAAAAAGAAAAGTCTTGACAAATAAACGACCGTTTACTATTATGAAGATGTAAACGGTCGTTTATTTTTTGGTTGGAGGTTATCAGCGTGAGTAATAGAAAAGAAGAGATATTGATTGTGGCATTGCATCTGTTTGCCAGAGATGGTTATGAGGCTGTCTCAGTCAGCCAGATAGCAGGAGAACTTGATATGACAAAAGGGGCATTGTACCGTCATTACAAAAGCAAAAGAGATATTTTTGACTGTATTGTGCAGCGTATGGAGCAACAGGATGGCGAACAGGCAGCAGAATATGATATGCCGGAAGATGAAAAAGAGAGTATGCCTGAAAAGTATGAGACAGTATCACTGGATGATTTTGTAGAATACAGCAAGTCTATGTTTGAATACTGGACAGAGGATGATTTTGCATCGTCGTTTCGGAAAATGCTGACAATAGAGCAGTTTCGCAGTGAAGAGATGCAGAATTTATATCAGCAATATCTGGTATCCGGACCGACAGAATACGTGAAGGATCTGTTCGAAAATATGAAAATAAATAATCCAGAAGAGAATGCAGTTAAATTTTATGCAAATATGTTTTTCTTTTATAGCATGTATGATGGAGCAGCAGATAAGGCGAAAGCGAAAAGTCAGTTTGAAAGTATGTTGGACAAAATTGTAGAAGAGATGAAACAGTAATTGTATTTTGGGTAAAGGAATATGAAATGGGATTAGAACAATGGGGAGCAAGTGAGCAATATTATGAAATTGCTTCAGTGCATCCGGAATATGAACTTGGAAGAGTGATATCACAGGAAAAGGATTTATTTCGTGTGGTCATGGATAAGGAAGAGTGCCTAGCAAGAGTTTCGGGAAAATTCAGATATAATGTTTCTGCAATTTCAGAATTTCCATCCGTAGGAGATTTTGTTCTTGTAGAATATTCTTTTAAAGGTGATGTGGCGGTTATTCACAAAGTGTTGCCGAGAAAAAGCGTTTTTATTCGGAAAGCTGCTGGGAAAAATTGTATGGAGCAGGTAGTAGCCGCTAATATAGATACTGTATTTTTGTGTATGGCATTAAACAGGGACTTCAATATAAGAAGGTTAGAACGTTATCTGTCTATAGCATGGGACAGTGGAGCTGTTCCGGTCATAATTCTTACAAAAGTAGATTTGTGTGATGATTTAGAGGCGAAGAGGTTTGAGATTGAAAAAGTAGCGGTTGGTGTTCCGGTGATGGAAACTTCCGGATTAACAGGGGATGGTCTACAGCAAATAAAACCATATCTGCAGGAAACAAAAACAGTTGCATTCATCGGTTCTTCGGGTGTAGGAAAATCAACATTGATCAATAGATTACTGGGTGAAGAATGTTTGAAAACCAATACACTTAGAAAAGATGACAAGGGAAGGCATACAACTACTCATAGAGAACTGTTCTTGCTTCCGAATAAAGGGATGGTTATTGATACACCGGGGATGCGGGAACTTGGAATGTGGAATGCAGGAGAAGGAATCGAACATACTTTTTCTGATATTGAGAAATTGGCAGAAAAATGTCGTTTCCATAATTGTACACATACATCTGAACCGGGATGTGCAGTACGAGCTGCAATGGAAGAAGGGATAATTGATGAGGAACGTCTGAAATCCTATAAAAAGTTAAAGGCAGAGAATTTATATATGGAAGAGGCTGAGAGCTATATGCTTGCAAAGAAAAAGAAGTTTAAAGAAATTGCAAAGTATAATAAAAATAATTTGAAGAGGTAATATTATGATCCGTTTAGAGAAAAAGGAAGAGTATCAGAAAGTAGAAAATCTGGTAAGAGAAAGTTTTTGGAATGTGTATCGTCCAGGATGCCTTGAACATTATGTATTGCATCAGCTCCGAAATGATCCGGCATTTGTTCCGGAACTGGATTTTGTGATGTTACTTAATGAAAATGATGAAGAGGGTAAGCTGATCGGTCAGAACATGTTTATGAGAACGAGTATTAGAGCAGATGATGGAAGAAAAATTCCAATTATGACTATGGGACCGATTTGTATTACACCAGAACTGAAAAGACAAGGGTACGGAAAAATCCTATTGGATTATTCATTAGACAAGGCTGCGAAACTTGGCTGTGGTGCAGTCTGCTTTGAGGGAAACATTGACTTTTATGGAAAAAGCGGATTCAGGCCGGCAAGTGAATTTAATATCCGTTATCATGGATTGCCGGAGGGGGAAGATGCATCATTCTTTTTGTGTAAAGAACTTGTACCTGGTTATCTTGATGGGATTACTGGAGAGTATGTAACACCGGAAGGCTATCTTGTAGATGAGCGGGAAGCAGAAGAGTTTGATAAGCAGTTTCCATATAAAGAGAAAAAGAAACTGCCGGGACAGTTATTCTAACCTGTACTTGAATTATGCAGAACAGTGTGATATATTAAAGCTACCGAATGGTAGTTAAAACAAAACCGATAGGTAATATGTAAGGGGTGATTAAAACTAACAATGAGTGATACAAGAAAAAAAGAGATTATCATGGCTACATTGGAACTGGCGGCGAATAAAGGACTTGGTAACGTATCCATGAATATGATTGCGGATAAAGTTGGGATAAAAAAGCCATCATTATACAATCATTTTGCATCGAAAGAGGAACTTGTGGAAGTAATGTATCAATTTCTCCGGGAAGAGGCTAAGAATACTGCCAATATAGGCGCAATTGATTATACGACCATTTTTGCCGGCAAGAGTGCTTTGGAAATATTGAAGATGATGGTCGGAGGATATTTCAATATAAACCATCAGGAACATATGATGAATTTCTATAAGGTTATCTATTCCGAAAGAAGCCTGAATCCTATGGCAGCAAAAATTGTAGCAGAAGAAACGGATAAGATGATGATAGCAACGAAGCAGCTGTTCTATGCGATGGAAGTACATAAATTACTTCATTTTACCAATCCGGATATGAGTGCAGTGAGTTTTGCTATGACCATACATGGACTGATGGATTACGAACTGGATCAGAGCAATGGTAAGTGTAGCTATGAAACAGATAATAATCTTTTGGACGATTATCTGAAGTGGTTTTGTGAGGAGAATGCTGTATGATAAAGAAAAAGAGTTTATTGAATTATTGCGGTTTACTTGGAGTAGCAGCTTTTTTGTCATATACAGCAGCGGTTGTATTTTCACCGCTCGCATATCCGGGCTATGACTGGATGGCGCAGGCGGTAAGCGACCTTAGTGCATCGAATGCACCATCGCTTCGGTTATGGAACCAACTAAGCAGTCTGTACAATGTATGTACTTTGGTGTGTGCAATGATGGTATGCGTAGGCATTCAGGGTAAAAAAACCAGACTCCTGCGAGTAGGTATCTATCTGTTCACGATTATGGAGTGGGTGTCAGCAGTGGGATTTGGCATGTTTCCTTTAAGTGACAGTGGTTATGCAGGTACATTTCAGGATAAGATGCACATTTTTTCAACAGTGATCGTTGTTTTATTGTCCATAGTATCTCTGGATTTGATTATTATTGCCGGAGCAAAGGATAAAAGCTCTCGTTCTTATGGCATTTTTGCAGCAATTGCTCTTGGTATGATGATGGTAGGCGCAATGGGAATGAATATTGTACCGAAGGATTATTTCGGGATTGTTGAAAGATTCAGTGTGTTTGCTGCGACAGGATATAATGCAGTGCTTGGAATAGAACTGTATCGGATGAAGTTTTAGAAAGTGAAAAATAGATACTTGAAAGAGAAGGATATCAGGTACAACGTGCATTTTCTGGTACAGAGGCATTATTACTTTTGAAGCAAAAAAGACCAGATCTGATCTTGCTGGATCTGATGCTGCCTGGAATGTCTGGCGAGAAGGTGCCGTCACAGATACAAGGGATTCCAATAATCGTAGTAAGTGCAAAAACTGATGCAGATAGTAAAGTGAATTTATTGCTTGGAGGGGCGGTAGATTATTTAACTAAGCCTTTTGATACGAAAGAATTACTGGCTCGTATTAATATCAGGTTACGTGAAAGCATGAGAACAACCCAATTTCCTATATACAACTATGGAGAGTTAAATATAGATGAGACATCAAGAAAAATTTCATTAGAAGACAAAACAGTGAACCTGACAAGAACGGAATTCGCAATTTTAAAATTATTGATACAAAATCCGGGACAGGTAATCGCTAAATCTGTTTTATTAGACCGTATTAGTTTAGATACTCCGGATTGCACAGAAAATTCATTGAAGACACACAATAGTCATTTGCGAGGAAAGTTGCGGGAAATATCAGGCAAGGAATATGTGGAGTCAGTGTGGGAAATTGGATTTCGGTGGAAATTGGGATTTGTGGAGGAGAAATACTATATGAACACAGATGTTATTGGTGAAAAAGATGGTTTTGTAATACGTTTAGCCCAAGCAGATGACGCAGTTAATTATTATGAACAGAATTATTGTCCTTTAGATAAGGAAGTGGCACGTTTGACTGGCTGTAAAGAAGAATTTTCAAAAGAAGAAGTAGTATCCTTTTTTCTGAAATCGCTTGAGGAAAATGATAGGTATTTCTTTTTGATTATAGCACCTGACGGAGATATTATAGGTGAAAGTGTAATTAATGAAATTGATTGGGATTTGAGGTGTGCTAATTTCCGAATAGGTCTTTATCGTCAAGCAGAAAGAGGAAAAGGTATTGGCACATGGGCAACGGAAATTACTCGTGATTTTGCTTTTGAGAAACTAAAATTACATCGTTTAGAATTAGATGTGTATTCATTCAATCCCAGAGCCGAAACAGTATATTTAAAAGCTGGATTTAAGCGGGAAGGTGTTTTAAGAGATGCTATTATGGATGGCGCTAACTATGCAGATGATATATTGATGTCAATTTTAGAAGATGAATGGAGAACATTAAAAACGCAACGATAACTTCCAGTTTGCAGAAATATCTTTCTAACTTTCCCTATTTTACAGGCTTTCCAGTCCATTCATTAGTGAAATGATATGTATTTTCCCTTATTTTTGCCCTTATGAGATAATCGTAAGGGAAATAAGGGAAAGTTTCATTTAGTCGTTGCCTGCCACTTTATCAAGTAACTTTGCGGATTCCCGCTTGGCTTTTCTTGTAGAGTGTGCATAGACATTCATGGTGGTACTGACATCTGAGTGTCCTAAAAGTTCCTGCACATCCTTTGGTGCTGCTCCATTTGCCAGAAGGTTGCTTGTGTAGGTGTGTCGCAGCTGGTGAAAATGAAATCCTTCAAATCCATCCAGTTTCTGAGCAATCTTCCTGCAAATAGTTCCTAACGTGCTTGGCAGTTCCAGACTTCCATCCGGTCTTAAGCAGACAAAGGATATTTCCTTATAATCCTCTGGAACGTTCTCTGTTCCGTCCAGATGATAGAACTCATAGTAAACTCTGTTTTTGTCTTTTACTTCTCTGTAGTAGTTTTTGTGGTAAAGTTCTCCGTACTGCATTCGGTTTTTAAGCTGTTCCTTTCGGGCATTGCGAAGAATCTCAGTCAGCGTATCTCCAAAATCAACAATCCTTACTTTCTTTCGCTTGGTTGGTCCGATGATATTCTTGTGCCTTGAACCATCATATCGGATACTGCGTCTGATTGTAAGGCACTGTTCTTCAAGATTCACATCCTGCCATGCCAGACCACACGCTTCACCGATACGAAGTCCTGTATAATAAGCTATCTGGATTGGAAGAATTGCCGGTGGATTGTAATCCTGTAGAAATTCAATCAGTCTTTCATAATCCTCTCGTGGAATTGGCTGTATATCGCCATCCATGTCATCATCGGAAAACAGGTCAACCTCATCCGTCTGGTATTTCAGCTTAATATACTGCATCGGATTGAAAGTGATATATTGCTTTGGTGATACTGCAAATCGGAATGACTGCTGTAATACTGCCGAGAAAGAACGGATGTAATCTTTGCTGTAACCTTTTCTTTCTGAACCATCGGGATAAGTGCCACCAAAGGAAAGCAGATCGAAGAAGGCTTGTAAATGCTCAGATGTTACATTTTTCAACTTTCTCTCTGAAATTGGATGCTTCTTGATGTTGGTAATGGCACCGAGGTAATTCTGGACTGTCCCATTACTGAGCGTACCGGTCTTTAATTCTTCCTCTGCCCATATATCAAGTAATTCTCCAACTGTAATATTTTCCGACTTTGCAATGAATTTCTTGCTTTCGTAATCGTCCATTGCCTGACGGAGCAGTTTTTCCGTTTCACTTTTGCTTTCTGTTCCAGCGTATTCTTTCTGAACCAGATTGCCGCTTGCATCTTCTACATAGAAGCGGTAGTACCATTTCTTTCCTTTTTTTCTTACAGATCCTTTTGCCATAATCGTGTGTCTCCTTTCGATATCAGACAATCGGAACTGATGAAATGCTTCTTGCGTGTAGGCATCTTATGGACAAGTCCATAAGCCAATTCGCCGCTCGTCAAATCTGTAAACAGCCTGACTTGCTCGTGCTCATTGTATCATAACTCCGGTTGTCGTTCTATACCGAATCGGAATTCTCATACAAAACTTCTGATAAAAGATTTTCAAGCCTTTGTTCTGCCATTTCCGGTTTCTTGGAATAGAGCCTTACAATATCTGCCATATCATTAAAGGCATTAACGGTATGGGTGATCTCCCGGAGAAACATAATCTCGTTATATTCATCATTCGATTCAAATCCCATTGCCTTTGCAATATCCGCTTCATTCGTGTTGCCCTTGTAATTCTTGCAGGCAAACTGGAATGATTCCAGAAACAGGTTATATTGCTTTAACATCAACAGCAGTAAATCTTTGGAAAAAGCATCTTCCTTTTTACTAAGGTCGAGAGGTAACTGTTTGAGAATATCGCCCATTGCATCACGAATCTGTAATTCTTTCTTATCCGTAATATCGGTTTCGTATTCATCGGTTTCCCCCTTGAGCCATTCAATAGATACATGAAGTGCTTCCGAAAGACCTTCCAGCACCATCTTTTTGGTATTGTCAATCGAACCATTCTCATAACGCAGGATTGTGGAAGCGGTAACTCCCATCTTCTCTGCAATATAAGGCTGTGTCAGATTTAATTCCAGACGACGCTGTTTTGCCCTGCTGCCTATCAGCTTGCGTAGTTCTTTATCTTTCATGCTGATTGCCTCCTTTTTCGGTATGTATGAATTATAGCATGTACCTCACATGATTGCAATATGCAATTTAATGATTATTTTTAAAATTTCATAACGCTTGACAACGCAATATAAAACCGCTATACTAACAGCACAACAAAAATTGCATAATGCAATTTATAAGGAGGTGACAAGATGACGGAAAGAAAGATTGCATTATCCATCGAGGAAGCAGCCGACTATACAGGAATTGGCAGAAACACTTTGAGAAAGCTGGTTGAATGGAAGAAGCTTCCGGTATTAAAGGTCGGAAGAAAAGTCCTTATTAAAACTGACATTCTGGAAAAGTTCATGGAAGCCAACGAGGGGCGTGATCTGAGGGATAAAGGAAATGTAAAAGCTGTCACAAGAAATGTGGCAACTTAAAAAGGCGGCTTCCTAAGAAACCGCCAAAGGTTCTATCAGACCGAAGCCATGATATACCTACACGCAAGAGGATTATACCATGTGCTTCTCCTGATATGCAACCGGGAACTGTTGTTTATCGGAAAAAGAAAGGATGAAGACGATATGGCGAAATCAACAAAGACTTATGAAGAAAGAATACGTGCATTAGAGAAAAAGGAACAGGAAAGCATTGAAGCTACAAAAAAGCTCATTGCACAGCGGAAGGAACTGGAAAAGCGAAAGAAAGCAGAGGAAAGTAAAAAACGAACCCACAGGCTCTGTCAGATTGGTGGCGCAGTGGAATCGGTTCTTGGCTGTCCGATTGAGGAGGAAGATTTACCAAAGTTGATAGGCTTCTTAAAAAGGCAGGAAACAAACGGAAAGTTTTTCTCAAAGGCGATGCAGAAAGAGCCACTTACAGATATGGAGGAAGTGTAATGGCGGAGGGAGTGGTTTTTCCATTCCCTTCATTGCCTTTGAATGAAGGGCGCACTTATGGACAACCAGAGGTCGTCCTTATAAGTTTGCCACAAGTGGCAACCGGTCTGCGCTTACGCTTGCCGGGCTCGTTCCGTCGGCGGGGCTTTCAGCCAGACCTGCTCATGCCGCAGGGGGCACTCTTGCGCAGAGGGCGTTCCGACAGCTTCACTTCTGCCAAACCAGAAGAAGATGCTGTCGGAAATCAATGCCGGATACGGCAGAAAGGGGGAATCGTATCATGGCGATATTTCACTTTACAGTAAAGATTGTCGGGCGCAGTAAAGGAAAATCTGTCATATCCGCATCGGCATATCTTAATGGAGATGTGATGAAGAATGAGGAAACAGGCAGAATCAGTTACTATACTTCCAAAAAGGAAGTCGTCTACACCAGTCTGATGATGTGCGAAAATGCACCTCCTGAATGGCTGCATGTACCGGAAGAAAATATAAAAAGGTTTCAACAGTCTATCCGTTATAAAAGAGCGGATGATAAAGATGCCGCACTGGAAAAGTTTAAAATCACATTTCAGAAACAGCGTCTATGGAATGAGGTATTGAAGATAGAAAAAAATGCAGATGCACAGCTTGGACGCTCATTTGAATTTTCCCTGCCGAAAGAATGGAGCAGACAGGAACAGATTGATTATACAACCGAATATATTCAAAAGACTTTCGTGGATAAGGGAATGTGTGCCGATTGGAGCATACACGATAAGGGCGATGGAAACCCACATGTGCATTTACTTGTAACCATGCGACCATTCAATCTGGATCATTCATGGGGCAGCAAAGAAGTCAAGGACTGGGATTTTGTCAGAGATACTGACGGAAATATCGTGGTTGATGAATCCCACCCGGACTGGTGGCAGGATAAGAAAAATCCTGATCGGCATGGAATCCGCATTCCGGTACTTGATGAAAACGGAGTACAGAAAGTCGGGGCAAGAAACCGAAAACAATGGAAACGGGTTCTGACCGATGCTACCGGCTGGAATAATCCAAAGAATTGTGAGTTATGGCGAAGCGAATGGGCTGGGATGTGTAACCGGCATTTATCCATAGACAATCAGATTGACCACCGCTCTTATGAAAGACAGGGCAAATTAAAAATCCCTACGATTCATGAGGGTGCGGATGCAAGAAAGATTGAGGAAAAATATCTCACCGGACAGATATGGAATGGTTCATGGAAGGTAGAGGAAAACCAGATGATTAAAAAACAAAATGCACTACTGCAAAAGGTAATCACAACCTTTGGTAAGGTATCCGGTGCATTGTCAATATGGAAGGAGTGGTTGAATGACATTAGAAGAAAGCAAAGAAGTAATTCCCATGATGGAAGCAATGATTACACAGATAGAGGAACAGCAGAATATCATGGCAGAGATGCTTCAGGAGATACAGGAAAAGGACGAGAAGCTGATGTGCTTTCAGGAGCAGGAAGAACGATTGCAGCAATTAGAGAAAGAATTGTCAGAGCTGCTACAAATCTTACCGGATACAGAAGAACTGTTGATGCTTCTGGAAGAAAAGACAGACCAGATACAGAAACTCACAGACGAAAATCAGCAATGGCAGGAATTGGCACAGAAATTGAACAGCGAGAACCGGCTATTGCAGAAACAGAACAGCGAATTACTGAACTTGAACAGCAATTAGAGAAAGGAAGGTTGATTGATGAACGAATTAAGAAACTCAAAGAACGACGATCAACTGGAAGAACTGCTAATGCTGACGGAGCAGATGCAGGAAGAACTCGACCAGAAAGACCGGACTATCAGGAAACTGAAAGTGCAGCTCGACGAATCGCTGACCTTGAACGAGAGGTTAAACAGCGAGAACAGAGCAGGGAACATTCAAGCCTTAAAGAACGACTTGAGGAAAACAAAAGAATTATTGCAGAGCGAGAAAGAGAAAACGCTCACCGCAAAGGACATGATAGAGGAATGTCGCGATAAGCTAAGACAGGCAGAACAGGAACGGGATTATGCACTCTCCCATCAGAAAAAAGTAGAGATACCGGTTGAAAAGTCGGTGCTCTATCAAAAGTGCAGGAATTGTAACCAGACAGCTTATCTGAAAGCGAAGGAAAGGTATGATACGCAGAGAGAAAAAATGGCAGGCAGATATAAAGCAAAAACAGCTATGTATGAAGCATTGATGTTTCTGCTGATATGGTATTCCGCATCAACTACTCTTTTTCAGATGATACAGTCAAAGGTATTTATTTCTGATTGCAGAATATTCTTTGGTGCAATCGGAACTTTCACACAGACTATTGCTGGCTGGATTGCACTGATAGGAAAGAATGTGGCACAGATTAGTAATGGAATATCCAATCCTGTCATTGACAGAATTATATACTGGCTGATAAGAATATTGATTTGCGGTGGATGTCTGGTGGGTGCGGGAATACTTGTAGCGTTTATAGGGATAAAGATTGCAGGGCTATATAAGAAATACTGTTGGGATATGATTACCATACTGGTAACACTTATAAGCCTGGAAATAGCAATCTACTTTGGAGATTGGATAAAGACAGTCTTGCCGATCAATATGCTATTTCTCTTATTATTGGTGCAACTGGTATATGTTGGAATTAGGTGGTATGTAAAAGGATGGCAAGAAGCCAGAGGATATTATTAAAAAACTATTAGAAACTATTCATATTTACTTTCGTGCTAGGACAGATTATTCTAAAAATTCAGTGATGAGCATGCACATGAAATCTTACTTCGTTTAGGTACGAAAAAGGGCAATGGAAACTTTGTGTTCAGATGAGCTCTCACTATCTTGGTAACAACCGCAAGCAGCAGTGGAATATTGACGATGCATTCCGTATATATTCCACACATGGCTAAGCCCGACTAGAATGTGGGTGAAAAATTTCACGAGTGCCAGAGTTTCCTCTGGCACTCATTTTATTTTCGCTGTGCGTTTTTTCTGTACTCCAGTGGCAACAATCCAGTGCTTTTACGGAATAATTCTGCAAATCGGCTTGAAGTGGAATAGCCTACTGTTTGGGCAACTTGCCCGACTGTCAGCTCTGTATATGCCAGCAGATATTCTGCTTGACTCATGCGCCGCTGTTGAACATATTCCGTGATGGTGCAGTCGTAGTATTTCTTAAAACAGCTTTTGAGCTTTGTTGTTCCCATGCAGGCAATCTGTGTTAGCCGTTCCAGAGGAATATCAAAAGCATAGTGATCGCTAAGATAAGCGGCAACTATTTGGAGATTTTCAATATCCTGTTGAGAGAGCTTATGGGCTGGTTTATCAGGATGTTTCTTCTGATATTCCACCACCATTGAAACAGATTCTGCGACTTTACCCTCATAAAAAAGTTTTGCTGCAATCCCTTCCCCGCGATAGTCTTTGATTTCAGTGAGTAACCGTGACATTTCTGGAAAGTCGGATGTTTGGTCGATCTTCCGAAATGCATCCACAGGATTGATCTGTGCCTCCGGGTACAGTTTTTTCAGGTAGTCCTCATAATATGCCGGTGCAATCTCAATCCCAACCGAACGGATTGGAATATTTTTATGTATCAAAGCCTTGTATGGAGTGTAGCCTCCAATAAATGTTTTGATACAACCGGCAGACAGTCTACGGTATGGAGATAATTCCTCCCCGGAAATAGAGTCATACCGAGTGATACTCAGACATTCCGGCATGGAGCATTCCAACATGAAATCTTCGTGGAAGGAAAAGTTATGGATTTTAATATCATATAAGTCTTTCTGTCCATAAGTCCAGTAGGTGCCTTCTCCAACTTCGGGAGAAAGTTTCCAGCAGTCACCTAATGCCCCATATTGCTGGTTGTCTGGGTCACGGATAAAACCGTGTTCAATTAGTAGCGGTGTATAAAACTGGTCAATAATTTCAGACATGAAAACAGACCGCCTCCTTTTTGCAACGATTAGACGAACTTTTGAAAGGAACAGACGAACATTGCCGGAACCTATTGAATGTTGTTCGATAAATGCGTATTGTATTAGACGAAGATTAGAGGTATCTAACCGAAGAATATCACAAACCACTTGTCGAGTCAAGACAATGAAAGGTAGGAGGTCAAAATGAGTAATCAAGTAAATTCTATGAACAAAGGTCTGACAGTGAAAGACCTTGTAACAACAGGTATTTTTACTGCACTGTTATTTGTTTTTGTATTGGTGGGCGGTGTCTTTTTTGCAACGAATCCTGTACTTACTTTTTTCATGCCAGCAGGAGGTGGGCTGCTTGCTGGCCCCATTTATCTTTTGCTGATTGCAAAAGTACATAAGCGTTGGAGCCTTTCTATAATGGGCGTTATCATGGGTATTATTTGGTTCGTGACTGGTATGCACTGGGCTTTTGCATTGGGCTACCTGATCATGGCGATTGTCGCGGACTTTGTTGCTGGTGCAGGGCAGTACAAAAGCAAAAAACTCAACAGCCTGTCTTATATCCTGTTCTCTCTCGGTGGCACTGGTTCATATATCGTGTTCTTTGTTGATCCCAACGGCTGGGCGCAGACCATGCTGGGGAATGGAACTGAACAGAGTTACATCGACACCATGCAGGCAACTGCAAATACCGGCATCCTGATTGCCATGTTTGTTGCTGTTATCATTACATCTGCAATCAGCGCTTTTGTAGGCTGCAAAATGCTGAAAAAGCAGTTTGAAAAAGCAGGTATTACAGCATGAGCGGTAAACGCCACAAGAAAGAGCTTTGGCTCGACCCACGGGCCAAGCTCTTTCTTATTCTTATGTGTGTTTTATCGTCCATGTTTGCGCCCTCACTTGCATATCAATTTATCCTTGTTATGCTGATTGCAATATTGGGGGCTTTCTTTGGAAAGTGGAAATATGTCATTAAGGCTGTATGCTTTTATGCGGTCATCTGTGCCCTGACAGTTTGGATCATGGCAGAAATGACAGGCACGCTGCGGACAATGTTTATTGCCTTTTTAGGCTTGTTTCATAAGGTCTATGCGTGCGGAACCTTGGCTGGGATTGTTCTGACTACTACAAAAGTCAATGAGTTCCTGTCTGCTATGAACCGTGTCCGCGCACCCAAAAAGTTAGTAATTCCTATGGCAGTTATGCTGCGGTACATTCCAACTATTCAAGAGGACTGGCGCTATATCACAGACGCTATGCGAATGAGAGATGTTTCACCATCTCTGGCGGGCTTTTTAACACATCCGGGCATGACGGTTGAGTGTATTTATGTGCCTTTATTGATGGCAGCTTCAAAAGCGGCGGATGATCTTTCTGTTGCTTCTGTCACTCGTGGAATTGAAAATCCCAATCCACGCACCTGTCTTGTCCAGATAAAATGCGGAATTTTCGATTGGGGCGTCATGGCCGTTGCTGTAGCTTATCTGATTTTTGAATTATGTGTGCGAGGAGGTGTGATCGGTTGATTGAGTTTGAAAATGTATCGTTTTCCTATACGGGGCAGGAACATGGTGGGCTGCGCGACATCAATTTGAAAATTTCGGACGGAGAATTCGTCCTGTTCTGTGGCCGCAGCGGGTGCGGAAAAACAACGATTACAAGGCTGGTGAATGGACTGATCCCTCAGTTTTATCAGGGGGAGCTTCATGGCCGTGTGCTGGTAGATGGTCAGGAAATCAGCAATATCCCCATGTATCAGATTGCCGCTAAGGTTGGCTCCGTTTTCCAAAATCCACGGACGCAGTTTTTCAATGTTGATACAGACAGTGAGATTGCCTTTGGAATTGAAAATGAAGCTCGCCCTCCTGAGAAATTGGCTGAGCGAGTAGAGCAGACAACTGAAGATTTGCATATTCAAAAGCTGCGAAACAGAAATATTTTTGAGTTGTCCGGCGGAGAAAAGCAGAAAATCGCCTTTGCTTCTGTTTATGCCATGAACCCACAGATTTATCTATTGGATGAACCATCCTCTAATCTGGATATGACTTCGATCCAGGAACTAAAGGAACATTTGCGGCTGATAAAAAAACAGGGCAAAACAGTTTTGATAGCGGAACATCGTCTGTACTACCTGATGGAGTTGGCTGACCGAATTGTTTATCTGGAAAAAGGAGAAATCAAAGGAATATACACCCCGGAAGAATTTTGGCAGCTATCTGAACCTGATCGTGAACACATGGGGCTGCGAGCTGTTGATCTACAGGCGGTATTCCCGCAAAAAGCCCACTTGCCTGCGCCTACCCCTGTATTGGAGCTGCGGAATGTGACGCTCCGTTACAAGAAGCAAACAATTTTGCATGACATTGAGCTATCCGCCGGAAAGGGCGAAGTGATTGGTGTTGTCGGCCACAACGGAGCTGGAAAGACTACATTTTCCCGCGCTCTCTGTGGGCTTCACAAAGACTGCGATGGACAATTTTTGTGGGAAAGCGAGCCGATTGAGCGTAAGGAAAGGCTGAAACGCTCTTACATGGTTATGCAGGATGTGAATTATGAACTTTTCGCTGACAGCGTGGAGGCAGAGTGCTCCTTTGGTATACGCAATTCAGATCAAACACTGGTAAATGCAACTTTGGAGGAATTAGGCCTTACCCAATATCGGGAGCGCCATCCAAACACGCTTTCTGGCGGTCAAAAGCAACGAGTAGCTGTAGCTGTTAGCATGATTTGTGGGAAAGATCTGCTGGTATTCGATGAACCGACCAGCGGCCTTGATTTTGACAGTATGACGCAGGTGGCGGGAATGATCCGCCGGTTGTCCAATATGGGAAAGGTTATTTTCATTGTCACCCACGATTTTGAATTTGTCTGCCGTACCTGCTCCCGTGTCCTGCATTTTGACGAGGGCGAAATGCCCGATGATGTACCAGTTACAATGGATGCCCTCCCGAAATTGAGAGAGCTGTTCTCTGTTTCAGATGGAAAGGAGAGGTGATCTATGAAACAGAAAAAAGAAAACAGAGTAGCTTTGCTGCTCCACTGGGCCGGTGAGCAAAAAATCTGGCTGTTCCTGGCAATTTTTCTATCGGCGGTCAGCGGTCTTTGCATTATCGTCCCTTACATTGGAATTTACCGGCTGATGGACGCCACCTTCAATCATACCTGCACGCAGGAACTTGTTGTACATACCGTGGTAATGATTGCAGTGGCGGTAACTTTGCGGTTTGCCCTGTTTGGCTGTTCCGGCGTAGCAGCCCACAAAGGGGCCTATGGCGCTCTTTTCAAAGTGCGCTGCATGGTTGCAGAACACATGGCCAGAGCGCCTTTAGGGGCCTTGAATGAACGGCGCACCGGGGACATAAAAACGGTTCTGAATGAAGATATTGAAAAGTTGGAGCTGTTTCTGGCCCATAACCTTCCTGACCTTGTGTGCTATCTGGTGGGGCCGGTAGTCATCTTTATTTATCTGATGACCGTCAATATTCCTCTGGCATTGATTTCCCTGGTTCCGCTGATCCTTGCTGTTGTTGTAATGGGGATGATGTTCCGCAATACGGATGACCTGATGGAACGGGCCAATCACTCCATTACCACACTGAACTCGGTTATGATTGAGTACATCAGCGGCATGAAATTGATTAAAGCCTATAACATGGGGAGCAAATCGTTTCAAAAGTTTTCAGACGCTATCCAGGAAGAAAACGCCATGTGGAATGAAACTTCCCGGCGCATGGGGCCACCTTATGCGGCCTTTGTTGTTATCATCGAATGTGGGATGTTGATGATGGTTCCAATCGGCGGAATGTTTTTCCTGAAAGGCTCACTGGCTGCCAGCGCATTTTTGCTGTTCGTCTATGTAGGTTCCATGTATCTGACGGAAATACGCCCCCTACAGGAACTGGGGACTAATTTTGCCAATGTGCTGAACGCTGTTACTAAGACCAAAGAGATACTGGATATTCCAATTTATGAGGGTGGAGCGGACTTTCCCCAAAATCACGATATTGAACTTCGGAATGTTCGGTTTTCCTATGATGGCAAGACCGATGTACTGCAAGGCGTTAATCTCAAAATTAAAGATGGTGAACGCATGGCCCTTGTGGGACAGTCTGGTGCCGGTAAAAGTACCGTGATTGAGCTGATCTCCCGGTTCTATGATGTGCAGGAGGGCGAAGTGCTGATTGGCGGGAAAAATGTAAAGGAACTCAATTATGATACTATCCTAAAAAATGTCGCCATTGTGTTCCAAAAGACCTTCCTGACCCGTGACAGCGTTTTAGAAAATATCCGCATGGGCAGTAACGCCACTCTGGAAAAAGTACGGACCGCCGCAAAAGAGGCGCAGATTGATGATTTCATCATGTCTTTGCCGGATGGATATGACACGAAGGTGGGCAGCTTCGGCTCTCGCTTCTCCGGCGGTGAAAAACAGCGGATTGCCATTGCCCGCGCTATCCTGAAGAATGCCCCCATTTTGATCTTAGACGAGGCCACAAGCGCCTCTGACCCGGAAAATCAGATGGAGATTGACAAAGCCATTCAAAATCTCTGTAAGGGAAAGACTGTCATTGTGGTAGCCCATCGTTTGAGCGCGTTGAAGATGTGCGAGCGTGTAGCAGTGGTTGAAAATCACACAATTACCTGTGTCGGAACCCATGAGGAAGTCCGAAAGAACAATGCTTACTATCGGAAGGCGTGGGAGGACTACGAAACAGCCCGGAATATTACTTATCAGTTGGAGGGAGGCGAGCAGCATGAGTGAGCATGATGTATTGAAAAAGAACCGTAATTTTTATATTGGCGTTGGCGGGACTGTTCTGGAAGGGCTTCTCTCCGGCAGCCTGTTTATGCTGCTTTACTCTGTCATGCAGTTTTTGTGGTCGGGACAATTTGACATGAACCGTGTCCTGGTTCTGACCTGTGTGATCGCGGTGGTTTTTCTTCTTCGTATCCTGATTTACAGCTATGGCTATACCAAAGCGCAGATCGGCGGTGCAGAGGTCAGCAAGAATACCCGCCTCTTTATGGGCGACCATTTGAAGCGTATCCCGCTTTCCCGGTTTACCCAGGGACAGACCGGCGATTATATCAATACCATCACAAGCGATGTAAACAACTATGAAAAAATCCTGACCCATAAGATCGGTGATATGGCAAAGAGTTTTGCACTTTCGCTCATGCTGATTATTTTTGTGATGACCATTTATGTGCCTGCCGGAATTATCCTGCTGATTGCCGACTTGCTTTTGATCCCTGGACTGTGGCTTTCCTTCCGTATGGTTCGGAAGTATGGTAAAGAAAAGAATGATATTTGTGCAGAGAATGTCAGCAGCATTGTGGAGTATGTGTCTGGTATTCAAACTTTCCGGGCCTATGGCGTAGGTGGTTTGAAGAATAAAACCGTTATCAACGCTATGCGGGAGTTCTGTCGGATCAGCTTTGTGTACGAATCAAAAGTGCTTCCTATTGGTGCGGTCTTTGGTATTTTGAGTTGGCTGTCCTGCCCGCTGGTTATCTTGCTGGCCTATGCACCCTGGGTCGCAGGGACACTGAACACGGTGGACTACCTTTTGATTTGTATGCTGCCCCTGTTCTGTGCAAAGCTGGCTAACTCGATTTTTGTAGACCTCACCAGTTATAAGAACCTGATGATCTCGAAAAACAAAATCTTGAGTGTAATGAATGAGCCGGAGGAAACTGGCAGCATGGAGCCGCTTCACACAGCTACCCATGAAATCACATTTGACAATGTAGATTTTGCATATGTTCCCGGTGAACCGGTACTAAAACACGCCACCTTTACGGTGCCAGATCAAAAGCTCACGGCCATTATCGGAGACTCTGGCTCCGGCAAATCTACTATTTTGAACCTGATTGCAAAATATTATGAAGCAACGGGCGGGACGATTTCTATTGGCGGTAAACCCATTAACCATGTTGCCGCAGAGCGTGTACTGGAGCAAGTTTCTATGGTAGACCAGGACATATTTCTTTTTGACGATACCATCCGGGATAATATCCGACACGCTCGCCCTAATGCTACGGACACGGAAATCGAGGCTGCCTGCCGGGAGGCTAACTGTGACAGCTTCATCCGTAAGATGGAAAAGGGATACGATACGCCGACTGGCGAGAATGGAAATCTTCTCTCTGGCGGTGAGCGTCAGCGAATTTCAATAGCCCGCGCTATACTGAAAAATAGCCCCATCCTGCTCTTGGATGAAGCAACAGCATCTCTTGACATTGAAAATGAGCTTGCCGTAAAGCAGGCCATCGCTAATCTATTAAAAGAGAAAAAGACTGTGGTAATGATTGCTCATACCCTTTCCATCGTCAAAAATGCAGATCAAATCCTTGTAATGGGTGATGGCAGGATTGCTGAATCTGGAACCCATGAGGAATTGCTTGCGAAAGGCGGAAAATATGCTGCTATGTGGAACGCAGAGCAAAAAATATCGGCTTGATAGAAGCTAAAGAAGAATAATTGCATAGCGCATGAACCTGCCCCGACTACGGGGAAAGAAAAAAACGCTGGCTGGGGCAGGTGATTTTGCGCGCCTATTTTAAGTTATTATCCTAACGGCGGTTTTGAGAAATCAGAGCCGCCGTTTCTTGCGTATACCTAAAAGGAATCTTCCGCATCTATCCACATTTGCATCGTTCCATCAAGATACAATCTTGCATACTCAAGTGGTTCATCAATGGCAAGTGCGTTTAATGCACAGTCAGATCCGGGAGTAGTTGTTAAATTCTTCTCCGCTTCCCAGCAGTCAATGCGGAGCATATAGCCAGCAGAAGTATAAACATCAATGCTGTTGCGTTGTGGATTGTATTCTGCAAATATCGTTCTCATCGTATCAAATCTCCTTATCGTTCAATCAATCATTTGTTGCAAAAATCAGAAGCATTTCAATCAGTTCACCATGTCACTTTTATTTTGTGTTATACTGTTTTATAAGATTTTCTTTCCCTTGTTTTTTCCCTTATCAGAGTTCGTAAACACTCATGGGACAATATAATACAAGGGAAACAATAAGGGAAAGCTCACCTGCGACAAACTTAGTGTTTTCAAGGGCTTGAGAGATATTTGATAATAAAATATAACAGTTATTAAATCCCTTTGAATATATGAAATCTCAATTCAAGTTTGTAGAATTAAGAAAATCGAGATTTGCCTGTGAAAAGCCCGTAAATAAGCGGATGTTAATATGCGTTGCTTGTGGCAATGGCTTTTTTGAATATAGAATTGAGCTATCAAAAACAAGGAGGCAGAGATTATGCTAAGTGATAATATCAAAAGAATTAGAAAGTCAAAAGGGCTATCACAAGAAGAACTTGCAATTAAACTGAACGTAGTAAGACAGACCGTATCAAAGTGGGAGAATGGTTTATCCGTTCCGGATTCAGATATGCTAATTACATTGGCAGATGAGTTGGATACTTCTGTAAATGTATTGCTTGGAGAAACTGTAACGGAGTCGATGACAGATGACCTAAAAGTAATCTCCAAAAAGTTAGAGGTAATTAATTTACAGTTGGCAAAGAGAAACATGGTCAAAATAAAAACTATTCGTTTGATACTTATTGCGTTATGTGCGTTTATAGTGCTTGTTTTTATTGCTCTTACGATTATGCAAAGTTCTTATCTTAGGTGGAATTATAATAATCCAGAGTTGGCAGTTGCAGGAACAATATTACATGGATTTGAATTTGTCTTTGTGAGATTAGCACCACTTGTTTTCATTGCTTCTGTCATTGGAATCGCAATCACGTATAAGAAAAGATAAATTTCAGCTTGTGGAATAGTAAAATAGAATCTTAACTATTTCTCAACGGGTTTCTTAACTACTTTCTCAACCTTTGCACTTTATGTAAAAGATTTGGAAAATGCGAAAAAATTCTTGGCTCAATCACAAATTTTGTGGGATTTCCGATTCCTCTCGTAGCTCTGTCGGCTCATATCGAATAGCTTCAGAAAGAAATATTCGTCATCAGGATATCC
>NZ_JAOQJV010000013.1:0-62486 GCF_025567415.1 Dorea ammoniilytica | reverse complement strand
TGTTGGCGGCATAAAAACTGCCACCAGTTTCTCGTATCTGGTGGCAGAAATAGTTTTTATTTTTTTGATTGTCTACTTGACGGGAAGCAGTTCAAACACTGAGAGCCTTCCTGTATTAAATATATTTTTTCAATATCTCGTTCATCTGATCAAACTGTTCTTCCATCTCTTTCACCAGTCGGAACTGCGTTCTCGCACGTACCAGGTTGTGCTCCGGATAAGCTGTTTTAAAATATACATCTCCCTGCAGATAATCTGCCAGGAAACGCATACCGCACTCCAGCGTCATAAGTCTGGCGCCCCATGGAAGACTCGCGATCTCAGCCGGTGTCAATACATCCTTTGCCATCTCCAGATATCCCTTGGTATAAATATCGTAAAGATTGATATCAAAATGTACTTTATCCAGATCCGGCTCATCCTCTTCCGCCGTAGACGCACCGAATCGAATGGAATCACCAAAATCATTAGCTGCAAGTCCCGGCATGATCGTATCCAGGTCAATAATGCATAATCCTTCATCTGTATCTGCATCAAACAGAATATTATTCAGCTTGGTATCGTTATGCGTTACACGAAGCGGAAGCTTTCCTTCCTCCAGCTGCTTCATCAGTACGCCGCAGTCGTCTTCACGTGAAAGCACAAATTCAATCTCCGGCTTACACTTGCGCGCTCTGTTCTTCACATCTTTGCGCTGTGCATCCTTAAAATCTCTGAGACGTTTTACCGTATCGTGGAACTGTGGAATGGTCTCATACAGACTCTCTGCCGGATAATCACCCAACTGCTTCAGAAAATGTCCGAAGCTTAATGCTGACTGATAGAACTGCTCCGGTCTCTCCACCTGCTGATGGCAAATGGAATTCGCCACATAATGCAGGCATCGCCACGGCTGTCCGTTATCATCCTCAAAGTAGGTCTCGCCGGATTTGGTCTTAATGTAAGACAATGCCTCGCGATCCAGATCTCCGCCTTCCTGACGGATGATATTACGCAGATATTCGGTTACGCCAAAGATATTGTCCATAACCTGATCCGGATTCTTAAATACATTTACATTAATACGCTGAAGCACGTATAACGGCACATCGTTGCCATTCTGATCCGGCATATACACCGCATATGTCTCATTGATATGTCCTTCTCCAAATGGCTTCACATAGCTGCACAGTGGTCCAAAGCCAAATGCATACACTGCATCTTCCAGACTCCGGCTGTCCACACCTTCGATCTTTCTTCTTGTAGAGAAGATGACCTCTCCTGCTTCTACTTTGCGTCCGGATTCAATCGTACAATTTGCTTTGACCACACTGCCAAGTCCGACATGCGCGCCCGCACATACAACGGAATTATGATCTACAACCGCGCCGCTGTTCACCAGTGCCGCGCGTTCAATCTTTGTATTCGTATTCACTACCGATCTCTGCATGATAAAACAGCCTGGCTCCAGAGTCACACTTGGACTTACCACTGCGGACGGATGCACAATCGCAGGAACTTCATATCCCTCTTCCAACAATTTATCCGTCCAGAACAGACGCGTCTTGTTATTGCCAAATGCAGCAACCGCAACCGGATAGTCCTCGTGCTTAATCACATAGTCACAGCACATGCCGATCACATCGTCTTCCTTTACCATATCATCCAGAAATACTATCTCTTCGTATCCCAGTACCTGTGCAGTCTCCTTGATCATATGACCAAAGCCGCCGGCTCCAAGGATTAATAAACTCTTCATATGTCTTGCTCCTATTTAATCCTGCTATGCAGCTCCTGCAGTGATGCAATCTTGCCGCCGTCAAGATTATTGACTGCATGGATTCCTGTTGCCGCTGCCATAGCTGCTGCCATTGTCGTGCAGTACGGAATTCTTCCCTTAATCGCAGCTTTTCTCAGGTAGCTGTCATCATATACACTGTCTTTTCCAACCGGTGAGTTCACGATGATATCCACCTTTCCATTCGTGATCTCATCGAGTACATTCGGGCGTCCCTCACACAGCTTCTTTACTTTTTCAGCCGGAATGCCAGCTTCATTGATCAGCTGACATGTGCCTTCTGTTGCAATGATGCGGAAATTATTCTCATGGAACAGTTTCGCAACCTCTACAACTTCTGCCTTATCTTTGCGGTTTACAGAGATCAGCACAGTTCCTGACAGCGGAAGTTTGGACTGAACTGCTTCCTGTGCCTTGTAAAATGCCTCTCCGTATGATTCAGAAAGTCCCAGTACTTCTCCGGTAGATCGCATCTCCGGTCCTAACAGCGGATCTACTTCCGGGAACATGTTGAATGGGAATGCTGCCTCTTTTACTCCGTAATATGGAATCACTTTCTCTTCCAGTGCAGGTACCGGGCTCTCCTTACCGGTCAGCTCACGCGTAATGATCTCCGTTGCGATCGGCACCATACGCACATTACAAACCTTTGACACAAGCGGTACGGTACGGGATGCTCTCGGGTTCGCCTCAAGCACAAATACCTTGCCATTCTCGATGGCGTACTGCATATTCATCAATCCCTGTACATGCATTTCTTCTGCGATCTTTCTTGTATATTCCTTAATGGTCTCCACATTTTCCCTGGAAATGTGTACCGATGGGATTACACATGCAGAGTCTCCGGAATGTACACCTGCTAGCTCGATATGCTCCATAACCGCCGGTACAAATGCGTTGGTTCCATCACAGATCGCGTCAGACTCACACTCCAGTGCATGATTCAGGAAACGGTCAATCAGGATTGGACGGTCAGGTGTTACACCAACTGCTGCCTTCATGTAGTCAGCCATTGCCACATCATCGTAGACTACTTCCATTCCACGTCCGCCAAGTACGTAAGATGGGCGAACCATAACCGGATAACCGATCTTGCCTGCGATCTCTACTGCCTCTTCTACGGTTGTAGCCATTCCCGCTTCCGGCATCGGAATCTCCAGCTTATCCATCATTGCACGGAACTGATCTCTGTCCTCTGCAAGATCGATAACAGACGGTGCGGTTCCAAGAATACGAACACCATTCTTCTCCAGATCTGCTGCCAGATTCAGCGGTGTCTGTCCACCGAACTGTGCGATCACGCCAAGTGGTTTTTCCTTTTCATAAATGCTCAGCACGTCTTCCAGTGTCAGCGGCTCGAAGTATAACTTGTCAGAAGTATCGTAGTCTGTAGAAACCGTCTCCGGGTTACAGTTCACGATGATCGTCTCAAATCCAAGCTTCTTCAGCGCCATTGCCGCATGTACACAACAATAATCAAACTCAATACCCTGACCGATACGGTTCGGTCCACCGCCAAGGATCATAATCTTACGGTTATCAGATACCGGATTGGCATCCTCTGCATTATATGTAGAATAGTAATATGCTCTGTCCTTCGTACCGCTTACATGTACACCTTCCCACGCCTCTACGACACCAAGTGCTTTTCTCTTATTGCGGATATCAGCTTCCGGAACTTCCAGAATCTGGCTGAGGTATTTGTCAGAGAATCCGTCTTTCTTAGCCTGTGTCAGTGCTTCGTCTGATGGCAGAGCCCCTTTGGATTCCATCAATGCATTTTCTTCTTCCACCAGTTCCTTTATCTGCTCCAGGAAGTAATGTTTTATTTTCGTGATCTCATGAATTTCCTCTACAGTCGCACCTTTTCTGAGTGCTTCGTAGATCAGGAAATAACGCTGGCTGGACGGAGTGATCAGCTGTTTCAGCAGGTCTTCCTTCGTGCGAGAATCAAAATCCTTCGCATGACCCAGACCGTAATTGCCATTCTCCAGGCTTCGGATTGCCTTCTGGAATGCTTCTTTGAAATTCTTACCGATACTCATTACCTCGCCGACTGCACGCATCTGTGTGCCAAGCTTGTCCTCTACACCTTTGAACTTCTCAAATGCCCAGCGTGCAAACTTGATTACCACATAGTCGCCGTCCGGAACGTATTTGTCCAGAGTGCCGTATTTGCCACATTCAATATCCTTCAATGTCAGTCCGCATGCAAGCATCGCAGATACAAGCGCGATCGGGAATCCGGTTGCCTTAGATGCCAGCGCAGAAGAACGGGATGTACGCGGATTGATCTCAATAACGATAATTCTGTCTGATACCGGATCATGCGCAAACTGCACGTTCGTTCCACCGATCACCTGTACAGAATCTACGATCTTATACGCCTGCTCCTGCATTCTCTTCTGACATTCTTCCGAAATCGTCAGCATCGGAGCAGAACAGAAGGAATCTCCTGTATGCACGCCCAGTGGATCAATATTCTCAATAAAGCATACCGTGATCATATTGCCTTCTGCATCACGAACCACCTCAAGCTCCAACTCTTCCCATCCGAGAATAGACTCCTCTACAAGCACCTGTCCCACAAGACTTGCCTGCAGTCCTCGTGCACATACAGTCTTCAGTTCTTCCTTATTATAGACAAGTCCGCCTCCGGCACCGCCCATAGTATAAGCCGGACGCAGTACCACCGGATAGCCCAGCTTATCAGCAATCGCAAGTGCTTCGTCTACAGAATACGCAACCTCGCTTCTCGCCATTTCCACGCCAAGCTCATTCATCGTCTTCTTAAACTCGATGCGGTCTTCCCCACGTTCGATTGCATCCACCTGCACACCGATAACCTTTACATTATATTTGTCAAGAATTCCTTCTTTGTATAATTCAGAGCAGAGATTCAATCCGGACTGTCCTCCCAGATTCGGAAGCAGCGCATCCGGTCTTTCTTTTGCAATAATCTGTTCCAGACGATTCACATTCAATGGCTCAATATAAGTAACATCCGCAATCTCCGGATCCGTCATGATCGTTGCCGGATTAGAATTCACCAGCACAATCTCATATCCCAGTTTCCGAAGGGCCTTACAAGCCTGTGTTCCAGAATAATCGAACTCGCACGCCTGACCGATGATGATCGGGCCGGAACCAATAATCAGTACTTTCTTAATATCTTCTCTCTTTGACATATTATCTCCTCTCTGCTGAAGCAGTAACATTTTTTCACAATATAATTTACCATAAAAGCATAGGGAGACGCAATCCTTTCTATTCCATCTTTTCCTGTCCATCCGGCAAATCCATATGTTTTATAATTTTCATCTCTTCATTGCACTCCACTATCCAGAGTGCTATACTCCATATCGACACATCATATAAACACTAACATCTATCAGGCATACCATTTTGCCTGACAACAAAGGAGCACACATGCAATACAGCATCCCTGATTATTATAAAGAATTTCACTGCATCGCCGACCAATGCGAAGAAACCTGCTGCGCCGGCTGGCAGATTATGATCGATAAGAAATCCCTTAAGAAATATATCCACACGAAAAGTCCATACAGATGGACACTGCTTCGTGGAATTGATTTTCTCCACGGTGCATTCCGTCAAAAAGAGGAAAAACGCTGTTTCTTTTTAAATGAGAACAATTTGTGTAATCTGTATTCGAATCTTGGGGAATCTGCGCTTTGCAAGACATGCAAGAATTATCCAAGACACATTGAAGAATTTGAGGATGTACGCGAGATCACGCTGTCCGTTTCCTGTCCGGAGGCAGCAAGGATTCTGTTGTCCAAAACAGAACCGGTTCACTTCCTCACCTATGAGAAGCCAGGCACGGAAGAATACGATAACTTCGATCCATTTCTCTACTCCATGCTGTTAGACTGCCGCGAAGAAATGTATCGCATTTTGCAGGATCGTTCTCTTTCCCTCCGGACAAGAACCGTACTTATCCTCGGAATGACACACGATATCCAGACACGTATTGATCAGGAAAATGTATTCGACTGCCAGAACGTATTGACCCGCTATCAGAATCCGGGTGCTGCAAAAAAAGCAGCCTCCATTCACTTTGGCGAAGCTGCATTCTCTTTCCAGCACAGTATGTTAAAATCACTTCACCGATTAGAAGTATTAAACGAACACTGGCCGGATCTTCTGTTAGAAACTGAAGCCATCCTCTACATGAACGGAACCGGACATTACAAAAAAGCCTGTCGCGCATTTCTGGATAACAAAGTCCTGATCCAGCTCGAACAGATTCTTGTATACTTCATCTCCACCTATTTCTATGGAGCTGTATATGACGGTGAAGTCCTCGCCAAAGCACAGATGTCCGCCGTCTGCACCGGACAGATCTTCGACCTGTGGCTCGCACGCTACATTGAAAATGGGAATGTCATTTCCGAAGAAGAAAAAATCGAATTGTTATATCGATACTCCAGAGAAATCGAACATTCCGATGAGAATTTAAAAATAATAGAAAAGATTATGGTCGGGCATAAGGTGCCGTGGCTACAATGAAATACGCCGGAATATGATATGTACCCTCTTTACTGGACAACCAGTAAGGAGGGTACATATCAATATCATCCGGCGTTTTAATTACATATGAAATTTTCCTACGATCATCCCCAATGGTGAGCATGTCTCCTCCGGATATAACGGATTTGCATATTTTGAGAAAAATGAAAATTCCACTAATTCCCAGGCTCTACCCACATCTTCTATAAAGACATCCACTAATTCCGGATCCCACTTCGTAAATATTATCTCATCATCCAATAATTCTTCTATGACACGACGCTCCATCGTTGCTGCAAAATATGCTTTCCCCTGCCATAAACATACCTCAACCGGAGCTTCAGAACGCAACTCGTCCAGTTCTGTCACATTCGACCCAAATATCGGAATCTTATACAGCTCGTACGTCTTCCAATCCTGAAATGTGTCAATGCTCTCGAAATAACACAGCCTTAACTCGCAATCAGAGCCTGTATACGCTATATTATACGCAGTGCACTGCAGATCAAGATAACGCTCCGCTTGATCCGGACCTTTTATCTGACGATCCGCATATCTTTCTGCGATCACTTTTTGCTCCGGGAATTCAAAGTCTTCTTTCTCCGGCCAGTAACCTGAAAAATAAGAAGAAACAAAGGTCAGCTTTTCATCCTGCGGATTCCATCCGACCGTCAATATACCAGACTCGCTAGTTTCAAGTTCACGCACAAACATTTCCACCCATCTTCGCCCCGGCACGTTTTTCACTAATTTGCGAGATAATACTAAAAAGGCACTGTCACGTATATAAATGACTTTTCCCAACTCAGGAATGTACGGATTATTACGGATAAATGCTTCCTCTTTCGCATCGTTTTTAATCTGCTCCGCAGTCTCCGCCAGATGTTCCGGGTCATCCTTCATCCCCTTTCCGATCCAGTAGAGCGCCTTTTCATAACTCTGTGGCACCTCTTTTCCCTGTGCATAGCATAGTGCCATCGCTTCCATAGCCACTGGGTTTCCCTCTTTAGCTGCCTGATAATAATAATGAACCTTTGCGAATTCATTTTTCTCTTCCAAGGCATCTAATCCTTCTTTCAGACATCTCCGGGCAGTCTCATACGAATATTCTGATTCACTGCTTTTATCATTTGTCAACATCCCGTCTGTACTTGGAGCAGATAAATTCTCCTCCCCGGTTCCCAATATAAGCTTCAATGCAGTCACCAGAAATCCTGTATAAATAGACACACACACGCTCTCTCTGCGTCCACCTTTATAACATAAGCACATATAATCTGCCGAATCCTCTGCGACAGATACATCGCTCAATTCATCATAGCATATCGGCTGCGGGATTGGATTTTTCTTTCTCAAATAATCAAACATGCTGCCATATAGCCCTTTTTTCGAAAACAGGAACCCTTTTTTTCTATTTGAAAATGCACCTGTATTGCAATAAGCCTCTATATCCTCCTCCGCACACCCTGTTGCAAATCCCCGAAGCGCATTCTCAATCTGCTTTGTTTTCATCTCCTGACGGCTCAATACATGATTGGGCAATGTATGATGCTTGTAATCCTTTACCGACTCCTGTGTAATTCCCGCTACTTTTGTATAAATATCCATGACCTGTCTCCTTCACCGAATAATAATTACATCTCTGTCTTGTCGTTTCTCGTGCACATCGGCAATGCACTTACAATTTTCTCCTGATAGCTATCAATCGAGATTCTCTGATTATCCGCTAATCTCTTTTCAAACATCGGTATAAATCTGGCATCGTCCAGCTGAATATTAAAAATCTGCTTTCCATTCGTCCACGCATCCAACAGTTCATCCTGCACAAATTCAGAATTCACCGCTGCTTCCGAACTAAACAACATCACGCACTCCGCATTTGCGATCTTGTCTTTTAACATCTTAGACCAATTGGCACCCCAGGTAATACCATCATCATACCAGATGCGGTAAGTCTGCCTTTGAAGAAAATACAGTACCTTATACACTTCTTCTCTGTCAGCATGTGCATAACTGACGAAAATGTACGGATCTGCTCCGTTATAAGGCAGCGATACATATTTGTTATTATTCAGACGCTTCTGAATCTCCCCACGCTTCTCGATGATCTGTTCGTATTGCATATCCAAAGCTTTCAGATCATATACCGAATCCTCTCCGGTATACAACACAATCTCGTCAAAGATTTCTTTGTTATCCAGATACATTTTCTGCATCTTCTTATTCGCTGCAACTCTGGTCACTTTCTCCGACTCGGAGAATACACCGTATTTCACAACGCTCTGCTCCACCGTAAGCACATCTTCAAACAAATGAATAACCGTCACATAATCTCCGTACGCAGCTTTCAACTCGGCGATGAACCCAAGCGAAGAAGCCCCTAATGTGATTAACGAATCTGTCACGCCTCTAACCGCATCGACAATCTGCTTCTGATTAAACCCGACACACACGCCATCCAGTCCATATGTAAAATCCAGCATTTCCAGTTCTTCCTCAGAAATGTAAACTTTGTCGTCATACCACTTCTGAAACCATTCATTACTGTCAGCCGTATTTTCATAATTCTTCTTGTCTACTTTAGCATCATCCCGCACATAATTGTATTTTGAGATAATGGAAAATCCTTTTTTTCGGAAAATTTCCCGCGTCTCATATCCCAGATCGAGAGTCGCTCCATATACGATAAATAACATAATTTTAATCCTCCGTTATCTTATAGTGCCGTCATAATTTGAAAAGGCACTAACTGTTTTTATACAATCCTATATCATTTCTTTTCCTATTATATTGTGCCATAAAGACGAATACCCTCTATGATCTGTACACAAGTGACGAGGAACAACTACAATTTATCCGCCAGTGGAATCGTGAACATTCTATATAAATAAACACAGAAGCCACGGTCTCCCGTAGCTTCCTTCACAAATCCGAAAACAGATCTGCTTTCTATCTTCTAATCTCTACCATACAAATCTCTTGTATATACCCTATCCTTCACATCATCCAGACAGCTATCGTATCGATTGGCAATGATCGCCTGGCTCTGTTCTTTGAACTTATCCAGATCATTCACTACCTCACTGCCAAAAAATGTACTGCCATCTTCCAATGTCGGTTCGTAAATGATCACTGTTGCACCTTTGGCTTTGATACGCTTCATTACTCCCTGAATCGATGACTGACGGAAGTTATCGGAGTTGGACTTCATGGTCAGGCGATATACGCCAATCACTACATTCTTCTCCATAGATGCATCATATGTATTTTCATCGCCATATGCATAGTATCCAGCTTTCTGCAACACTCGATCCGCAATAAAATCTTTTCTTGTCCGATTGGACTCCACGATTGCATTAATCATATTCTGTGGCACGTCTTCATAATTAGCCAACAGCTGCTTGGTATCCTTCGGCAAGCAATATCCACCATAACCAAATGATGGATTATTATAATGTGTTCCAATACGCGGATCCAGACATACACCATTGATAATCTGCTGTGTATTCAGACCTTTCATCTCCGCATACGTATCCAGCTCATTGAAATAGGACACGCGAAGTGCCAGATATGTATTGGCAAATAACTTCACAGCCTCTGCCTCGGTGAATCCCATGATCAACGTATCGATATCTTCTTTGATCGCACCTTCCTGCAACAGCCCGGCAAATGTGTGAGCCGCTTTCACCAGACGTGCATTCTCTACATCTGTTCCCACGATAATTCTGGACGGATACAGATTATCATACAACGCTTTGGACTCTCGCAGAAACTCCGGACTGAAAATAATATTGTCACAGTGGAATTTTGCACGAACACTTGCGGTGTAACCAACCGGAATTGTAGACTTAATCACCATGACTGCATCCGGATTGTACTTGATAACCAGCTCAATCACAGACTCTACCGCTGATGTATCGAAGAAATTCTTCTTACTGTCATAGTTCGTCGGTGCAGCAATTACTACAAAATCCGCATCCTTATATGCTGCTTCTGCATCCAGTGTTGCTGTCAGATTCAAATCCTTTTCTGCCAGATATTGCTCAATATATTCGTCCTGTATCGGACTGATCTTATTATTAATCTTCTCTACTTTCTCTGGAACGATATCAACTGCCATTACCTCGTGATGCTGCGCTAGTAACGTCGCTATTGATAATCCCACATAACCGGTTCCGGCTACTGCAATTTTCATTAGAATACCTCTTTTCTCAAGCCTTTACCTTTATCTATACCTGATAAAACTCCTTATATCACTCTGCGAACTTTCTCAATCCCTCTGATTCTGAAGATAATCCAAGGTTATTTAATAATCCACTAAAAAGCAGTAATGACTGGAAACCGGAATACAATGCAAGAACTTCTGCCGAACGCTCTAACAAGCATGAAAAAGTTGATTTTGGATGTAGCATAACCTTGTAGATTATTATATTCCATTTTTTGAAGCACAGCAACAGTTATGTTTATTTCTTGCAATCATTTTTGCATTCAACAATAATATTTACTTTTCAAAGTTCAATGCCAGGGGTACTGGCATAGATTCATAATTACAAATCCATTGTTGCACTGACAATAAGCTAACATCAAATATAGAGGCAATATCAGGCCGACTTTTTTTACCATTTAACACGATCTTTATATATTCTTTGTCATTTTTTGATATGTAAATATTTCCCCCCCTTAAATTTAATGGTTTTATTTCACAATTTCTATAGAAATAAAGCTCAGAAAGTTGTATAATATTTCTATAATATTATTGAAAGGAAAGGGGGTTTTTTTATGAAGCACAACGAAATGTTAGCGATGATCCTAGCCGGCGGCCGTGGTTCTCGCTTGCACGAACTTACGAATAAAGTTGCCAAACCCGCAGTAGGCTACGGAGGAAAGTATAGAATCATTGATTTCCCGATTAGTAATTGTGCCAACAGCGGTATTGATGTAGTGGGAGTGTTAACACAGTATGAATCCGTTATCCTGAACAGTTATGTGGCTGCAGGCGGTCGTTGGGGACTGGATGCCAAGGACAGCGGCGTCTTCGTATTGCCGCCACGCGAGAAAGCGGATGCCAACCTGGATGTATACAGAGGTACGGCCGACGCGATTTCCCAGAACATCGACTTCATCGACGGTTTCGGTCCGGAATATCTGCTAGTGCTCTCAGGCGACCACATTTACAAGATGGATTATGACAAGATGCTTTCTTATCACAAAGAGCATAATGCCGATGCGACCATCGCGGTTATTGAAGTTCCTATGAAGGAAGCCAGCCGTTTCGGTATTATGAATACGGATGAAGATGGACGCATTGTTGAGTTTGAAGAGAAGCCGCCGCAGCCGAAGAGTAATCTGGCTTCGATGGGTATCTACATATTCAACTGGAAGCAGCTTCGCAAGATGCTGGTAGCTGATATGAAGAATGCCGAATCTAACCATGATTTTGGTAAGGATATCATTCCGGCACTTCTGGCAGACGAGCGTAAGCTGATGGCTTATAAGTTCAAAGGATATTGGAAGGATGTTGGTACGATCGATTCTCTCTGGGAAGCCAACATGGATCTCATGGAGACTCCAAGTCCGCTGGATCTGAGTGATCCGATCTGGAAGATCTACACAGAGGATACCAATTCTCTGCCACAGTATATCGGTGAGGATGCCAAGATCAGCCATGCGTATATCAACCAGGGCTGCGTGATCGAGGGAGAGGTCAAGAATTCCGTGCTCTTTACAGGCGCACGCATTGCCCCGGAAGCTAAGATCATTGATTCGGTTCTGATGCCGAATGTTATCGTAGAAGAAGGTGCCGTAGTCACCCGCGCTCTGATTGCTGACGGCGTACGGATCGGTGCCGGTGCAGTTGTAGGTTCTCCTGACAGCGAACACATCGAATTAATAGCAAAACGTGTAAAGGGGGAAGAATAATATGAACAGTGCACTGGGTATTATTAATTTTGCCAGCAATCTTACAAAAGTAACCGGTCTGCAGGATTACCGGTCTGTCGGAGCTATCTCTTTCCTGGGCAGATACCGTGTGATCGATTTCCCAATCTCCAACTTCAGTAACAGCGGCATGGAGAACATCCACGTATACACTCGTTGGAAACCTCGCTCACTTGCGGAGCATCTGGGAACCGGACGTCAATATAATATCAACTCCAAGCGTGGCAGACTGCATCTGCTTTTTGCAGAGGATGAACTGGACAGTCTGTATAGCAATGATATCTCTGCTTACATGGATAATATCGAAGTCATCGAGAATTCCTGCCATGATTATGTGATCGTTACCTCCAGCTGTATGATCTTTAAGCAGGATTTCAAAGAACTGCTTGACCAGCATATCGAGTCCGGCGCAGACATTACTCTGCTGTATCACTCTACCGATAATGCAAAGGAACAATTCTTAACCTGTCAGACACTGGAGCTGAATCGCCAAAAAGGTGTACTTTCCATTACACCAAACCGCGGAACCGCAAAGAACCGCCAGATTTTCACTGGAACCTATGTCATGAGACGTGACCTGTTCATCGATATGATCAAGAAAGCTCATAACACATCTGCCATGTACTCTCTGATGGATTGGGTGAATCTCATGTGCAGTGAGATGGATATCCGTGGCGTGGCTCATCGTGGTTACTTTGGATCTATTACTAATTTCAAAAGTTACTATGACACCAGTATGTCTCTGATCGATCTGAAGACTGCCCGCAGCCTGTTCGATCCGGATTGGCCGATTTACACACGTACGAGCGACAGCTGCCCGACACAGTATCTGGAGGGCGCAGACGTCAAAGCATCTGTTATTTCCAACGGATGCCGCATCGAAGGCACGATTGACCACTCCATTCTGAGCCGTGGATGTATCATCAAGAAAGGTGCCGTAGTGAAGAACTGCGTAATCCTTCCGGATGTAGTCATCGGCGAGGATACCGTTCTGGAGAATGTAGTCGTAGATAAGCATGTACGTATCAATCACATCAAAGAAGTGAAAGGCACACCGGAGAATCCGGGTTATGTGAAGCGCGGCGATCATTTGTAAAAACATTAAGCAATGCCGGTTTTAATGCGATATGGGCATTGCAATTTCAAAGAAGAAAAACAGGCCTCAGTGTTCGTCTGAGGTCTGTATTCATGTAAAGGAGTACTATGTTAAGAAATGTAGATCTGTCGGAGATCTCCGACGGCAAATTATATGACGCGAATGATATGGTAAAGGCTGACTGCAAGGGCTGCGATGGATGTTCCGCCTGCTGCCGGGGCATGGGTAAGTCTATCGTCCTCGATCCGCTGGATGTTCACCGTCTTACCACAGGGCTTGGTGTTCCGTTTGAAGCACTTTTATCCCAGCATATAGAACTGAATGTCGTAGACGGATTAATCCTCCCCAACCTCAAGATGACCGAAAGCGCTGATGCCTGTCCATTCTTAAACGAGCAGGGTCGTTGCAGCATCCACGCATACCGGCCCGGCATCTGCAGACTCTTCCCTCTGGGACGCTTCTACGAAAATGACAGCTTCCGGTATTTCCTGCAGGTGCATGAATGTCCGAAGCCGTCCAAAGCCAAGATCAAAGTCTATAAATGGCTGGATACCGATGATATACGCACCTACGAGCAGTTCATCAGTGACTGGCACTATTTCCTCAAAGCACTCCAGGAACGGATTGCCGGAATGGAGGATCAGGCGCAGATACGTTCCATCTGTATGTATGTACTGCAACAGTTCTACCTCGCGCCTTGCGAAGACTTCTATGAAGCATTCCACGGAAGACTTGACGAAGCAAAGCGGTACTTTCATATGTAAAAGACTCCCCTGCAGACTTTTCAGTCCACAGGGGAGTCTCATTTCACTTCAATACTCTTATAAACTCATTTCTACCAGCCTTGCTACAGCCATGTCATCATCTTCCTGATAACCCTGCAGGCAGAGCATGATAGCACTTACATATTCTTCTGATACACCCAGCTGATTCTTAATATCCTGAAGCATCGTTCCACTGGATGCAAGTTCACGGATCACCTTGATGTCCGCAGCCATTTCTTCAATTGATTTTTTCTCCATAGAGTTCTCCTTATGCGAGGGATTTGCCGGTCAGCAATTCATATGCCTGAAGATATTTGCCAATGGTCTTATCTACGATATCCTGTGGCAGTGTCCAGTCATCATGTGGATTAGACTTGAGCCAGTCTCTTGCGAACTGCTTGTCAAATGATGGCTGACCGTGTCCCGGCTCATACCCTTCTAATGGCCAGAATCTTGAGCTGTCCGGTGTAAGCATCTCATCGCCGATGATGATATTGCCATCCTCATCCAGACCAAATTCAAACTTGGTATCTGCGATAATGATTCCACGACTCAGTGCATACTCTGCACACTTCTTATACAGCGCAATGGTATACTCTTTTAACTTGGTTGCGTATTCTTCACCTTTGCCAGGGAAGCGTTTCTCCAGATACTCGATACTCTCTTCAAATGATATATTCTCATCGTGATCACCGAGTTCTGCTTTTGTAGATGGTGTGTAGATTGGCTCCGGCAGCTTGTCAGACTCTTTCAGTCCTTCTGGCAGCTCGATACCACATACCTTTCCAGT
Source organism: Dorea ammoniilytica (assembly GCF_025567415.1). Classification (NCBI taxonomy): domain Bacteria; kingdom Bacillati; phylum Bacillota; class Clostridia; order Lachnospirales; family Lachnospiraceae; genus Dorea; species Dorea ammoniilytica. The sequence goes on along the minus strand of NZ_JAOQJV010000013.1, from coordinate 47,589 downwards.
CTCTTTGTAGCTCGCCCATCCGCTTCCTGTAATGTAACCACGCACGATACACTCTACCGGCAACATATTCAGCTTCTTACAAAGCATGCTGTTACCATCGAATCTCTCCTGCTGGAAATATTCAGGCATATCCTTAACATCTACAGAAATCATGTGATTTGGCAGAATGTCCTGTGTCAGATCAAACCAGAATTTGGACATCTGAGTAAGTACGGTTCCTTTTTGGGTTACGGTATTGTGAAGAATTACATCAAAGCAGCTGATTCGGTCTGTAGCAACCATAATCATAGTATCACCATTATCATAGATCTCTCTGACTTTTCCTTCTTTGATCGGTTTCATTTCCTGTACACTCATCTTTCGCACCTCGGTATTAAACTTTTTAATCATTCAGAGACAACAAAAATGTCTCCATACTTTTCTTGTAACTATATAACCGTACCATTACTTCCAGTCATTTGTCAATGGCGAAAAAAATCGCCAGCATCGGCTAAGCCGATTACTGGCGATTTCTGGTCAAGGACTATTCTTCCATCCTTTTATTAATTCAGTTTTTCGTATTCTGCTACAATTGCGTCAAGCAGTCCTTCATCTGTCAGTCCTGTGATCTCTGCCGCAGCGGCACGTACGCCCTGTGCCCCTATCTTCTCCTGAAGTTCTACGCTCTGCTTGTCGTTCGGATTATCATAGTGCAATGCTGCACCTGCACCGATTACCAGATGATCTACCGGAAGTCCGTATCCTGCTGCTGTCATCATAGGCTTGATCAGACGGTCTGTCGGGCTCAGCTTACGAAGCGGCTCACGACCTACTCTTGTTACATCATCCTGCAGATATGGATTCTTGAATCTGCTGATAATCTTCTTAATATATGCTGCATGCTTCTCTGGATCGAATCCGTACTTCTTGATCAGTCCGTCTCCGCTTTCTTTCATAGCTGCTGACACGATTCCGAAGATTTCTTCATCTGCGATTGCTTTATCGATGGTCGGAATTCCACGCAGATTTCCAAGATATGCGGTGATGCAGTGTCCTGTATTCAGTGTGAAAAGCTTACGCTCAATGTATGCCATCAGGTCATCGACCAGTGTCATACCTTTGATCTGCGGAAATTCTCCCTTCAACCCTGACTTTTCTACGTCCCACTCAAAGTATTCTTCTACTACTACGTCGATAAAGTTCTCACTCTTAACCGGCGGCACAATACGGTCTACTGCACAGTCAGCGAATCCTACATACTCATCAGCGTATGCTTTTCCGGCATCGCTAAGATTCTCATATACTGCTTTTTTCAGCTGAGAGGTTCCACGAATGGCATTCTCGCAGGCGATCATGTTCATAGGCTCTTTCACGCCATTTTCCATACGTTTCTCAATAGCCTGCGCGATCGTCGGTGCGATGCGCGGAAGAATCACAAGACCTACTGCCGTAGTTACCAGATCTGCGGATGCGATCTCATCAATCGCCTCTGGCTTTGTAGAATTCACACCGCTGATATTTTCGATTTTCTGATCTTTACAATCTACGTCCATAACATGAACGGTATAAGTCTTATCCTCGTTGATCTTGTCAATGATTGCTTCTGCTACGTCGGCAAATACTACCTGATATCCTGACTGGCTGAGTAATGCTCCGATAAATCCACGTCCGATATTGCCGGCACCAAACTGTACTGCTTTTTTCATGATGCTCTCTCCTTCTTTTTATATATGATGCTGGGGGCAAAAGCCCCCGATTGTGGCATTAGCCAAATGTTTTCATAATTGTGTCTGCGTCTGCGTTCTTCTTCAGGTTCTCAAGAAGTGCTTCATCTTCCAGACTTCCTGCGATATTTGCAAGGATTTCCAGATGTTCGTCGCCTACACCTGCGATACCAATGATCAGGTTAGCCTTTTCATCTCCGAAAGATACTCCATCCGGATACTGCATAACTACGATACCAGATTTCTTAACGGTCTCTTTTGCATCAGATGTACCATGTGGAATTGCTACGCCCATTCCCATGTATGTAGTAACGATCTTCTCACGCTCTACCATTGCATCGATATAATTAGCATCTACATATCCCAGGTCACACAGGAGCTGTCCTGCTGCACGGATTGCTGTTTCTTTATCTACGCTTGCACATCCTGTCTTGATTCCTTCCGGAACAAGGATTCCTGCTTTTGTCTCTTTCTTTTCTTCAGCAGGTGCTTCTGTCTTATCTGCTTCTGCTGTCTTACCTGTTGTCAGTGTTTCCAGTTCTGCATACAATGCATCCAGATGTGGATCTGCAAGGAAGTTCTCCAGAGTGATCAGTCTTGCCTGCGGTGCACTCTTAGCTGCACGATCCTTGAGGATCTCCTGGCATACAACTACGTTAGCGTCTGCCGGTACATTGTCTACAGATGTGTTAGTTACGGTAATGCCAAGATTCAGATCTTTAATTCTGTTTCTGAACTTGGTAGCTCCCATTGCGGATGATCCCATACCTGCATCACATGCAAATACGATTTTCTTGATATCTTTTGCCTGTACATCAGCTCCGGATACTGTTGTAAGTCCCTTCGCTTCTGCTTTCATGCTGTCCTTCTTTGCCTGTGCATCTTCCAGACTCTTGTGATCTGCCATCTTAACGATTGGTGATGCGATCAGGAAAGATACTGCTGTTGCAATTGCTACTCCGAGGAATGTGATAACCATGCCCATTCCCTTTGGAGCCATTGACATGAATGCAATGATGGATCCCGGTGATGCAGGTCCAACCAGTCCGGCACCTGTAATTGTGTAGAATGTAATGGCACAGATATTACCTACGATTGGTGCGATGATCACAACCGGATTCATCAGGATGTATGGGAAGTAAATTTCGTGGATACCACCCAGGAAGTGAATGATGATTGCTCCCGGTGCGGAATCTTTTGTTGCTTTATCTTTGCTGAATGCCCAGTATGCAAGCAGAACTCCAAGTCCCGGTCCCGGATTAGCTTCCAGCATATACATGATTGACTTTCCGGCCTGTTCTGCCTGAAGTGTTGCGATTGGTGTAAAGATACCATGGTTGATCGCATTGTTCAGGAACAGAACCTTTGCAGGTTCAATAAAGATTGCTGCTAACGGAAGTAATCCGTGATTAACCAGTACGTCAACTCCGGCTGTCAGTACAACCAGCACACCAGCCATGAATGGTCCGATCACATAAGAACCGATGATTGCAAGGATCATACCAAGTATACCGATTGAGAAGTTATTGATCAGCATCTCAAATCCTGCAGGCATATGGCCTTCCATTGCTTTGTCGAATTTCTTGATCACCCATCCGCCAACAGGTCCCATTACCATAGCACCCATCAGCATCGGATAATCCGGTGCACCTACGATAACACCAATAACAGCGATGCCGCCGATAACACCACCACGGTCTCCTCCGACCAGCTTACCACCCTGATAAGCTACCAGGATCGGCAGAAGGTAATTTAACATTGGTCCGTTCAGTGCTGCCAGCTTTGCATTCGGCAGCCATCCAGCTTCAATAAAAAGTGCTGTGATAAATCCCCATGCGATGAATGCTCCGATATTCGGCATTACCATTGCGCTCAGGAATTTTCCAAAACGTTGGATTTTGTTTTTCATAGTTACAGTCTCCTTTCATTCCATAAACAGATAACATCTTGTTTCTATGCTTTTATATTAAAATACCTCTGCGTTATTTTCAAACAAATGATATTGCAACTTTGGCGCAAACACTTTGTGACAAACTGCCTTTTTTGCTTTGTCATTATGTCGGTTATAGGTTATACTATATGTAACGAATGAAAGAACAAAACTAAGGAATGAAATGAGGAGGACTTTCGTTATGCTGCTCACCAAGCGTTCCGGGGATATCATCCGGGTACTGATCCGCTTTCCACAGGACAAGCCGATCACAACCGCGATCATCTCCGATGAACTTCATATCAGCAGCCGTTCCATCCAGAGGGAACTCCCCACTGTGGAAAAATGGCTCACCGCTAAGGGTTTCCGTTTTGTCCGTAAGCGCAGTGTAGGCCTGTTTTTAGACGAACCAGACGACCGAAGGAGAGAGCTTCTTACTCTGCTGGATGCCACGGGCACTGATATTCCATCCGCTGACGACAGACACAACCGTCAGCGACAATTACTGCACGCCCTGTTATTTGCCAGAGAACCGGTCAAGTCTCTGACTTTTATGGATCAGTTCGGCATCTCCGAAGGCACACTTACCAGCGACCTGAATCAGATTGAAAAATGGTTTGACAAATATCATCTGCGACTGGTACGCAGGCAGGGGCTTGGCATCTTTCTTACAGGCAGCGAGACTGCCAGACGCCAGGCCGTTACTTCACATTTAAAAGATCAGAAAGCAATTCCGGAAGCTGAGATTTCCGAATCCATTACTGACAGCGTGGCGCAAATCGTCAGCGACGGAGCACGCACATTGCATCTGAATCTGTCTGACAACGGCTATCTTCGGCTCAACATTTATCTGTCCTACAGTGTCTGCCGAATTCGTCAGGGAGAATATATTACCGCAGAGGAAGCCGCTTTTGAAGACCTGACCATGGAACCGGAATTTGCTGTGGCAGAATATCTGATGCAGAAGCTACGACAGACGTTTCGGCTGCCGATCATCGAGAGCGAGACCAGATATCTTGCCATCTTCCTTACCGGAATCCGGATCTGGTCAGCGGAGCAACGAGATCTGACCAGTAAGCGCGACTTTGACGTACACCAGATCACCCTTGCCCTTATCCAAAATGTCAGCGACATTCTGGATATTGATTTTGGCAACGATCCGCAGCTCGCCAGAGAACTTGGCATGCACATCCAGCCGGCCATTGGACGTATCCGCGCCGGCATCCCGATTGAGAATCCGCTGTTAGAAGAGATACAGAACCGCTATGATGAAGTATATCAGGCATGTACCGCCGGATGTATCGCGCTTTCCACAAGCTATGGACTTCCGTCTTTTCCGCCAAGCGAAGTCGGATTCATATCCATTTATTTCTCCATGGCACTGGACAGACGGGCGAAGCTTGCCAGGCGTATCTCGGTTATCATCGTATGCCCGACCGGTATCGGAAGCTCCAGACTGCTTGCCGAGAATCTGCACAAGGCTTATCCTGATCTGGATATCCATGGCACCACATCCGCGTTCCATATCGAACCGGAAGAACTGGCGCAAAACGGTATTGATCTGATTATTTCTACGGTTAGATTAGATACCACTTATCGCTATATCTATGTCAGCCCACTGCTGAACCGTCAGGATCGGATGCTGTTAGACTCCAAGTTCCAGTTGATCCTGTCGCAGAAAAATGATCGCAGACCGCGCGCAGAGAAAAAAGTACCGGAGACCTCTTTTACACGCAAGGATATTCATTTTGTCTCCCGCACAGGCACAGAGATCGAGTATCTGCTGGATCACATACGAATCGGGCGTGCACCGGTGCTTCAGGAACGTCAGGAGATACTTGCATATGCCGCATCACTGTTTTCTGATACTCCGGAAATGGAATCGCATTTTTATGAGATTATGAAAAAACGAGATCAGATTGCCGACACATATATGAAGCCGTTCCATGCTCTGCTCCTGCATGGCAAAAGTCCGGATATCATGCATCCATGTTTTGGCTATGTTCACCTGGAACCACCAATTTATGAGAATGCGCGGATTATTCTTGGCGCAATCGTAACCTTTATTCCGGAAAATGACCCGGATCAGGTATCGGCTCCGATCGTCAGTGAGATCATCGGCGCTCTTATGGAACAACCGGAACTTCTGAAAGCATTAAGGGAAGATGATGACGAACGTTTCACCCTGTTACTGGAAACGTCATTGATGAAATTCTATAGAGAAACGGCTGCTGACCGGCTGAAGCTGTCAGCACAGAATAAATAAATCAAGGATATTGATATCTTCTATCCCTCCAAAAAAGGCGCTGTGAAAGTCTTATGATCAAGCTTTCACAGCGTCTTTAAATTCTTAACAATATAGATTATGCATTGTATCCGTCCGGATTCTGAGACTGCCATCTCCAGGCATCCTCACACATCTCCTTCAGACCACGCTCTGCCTTCCATCCAAGCACCTTCCATGCCTTGGCAGGATCTGCATAGCATGTTGCGATATCGCCTTCTCTTCTCGGCTGGATCTCATATGGAATCTCTTTGCCGCAGGCTTCGCCAAATGCCTTTGCCATCTCAAGTACAGAATATCCTCTTCCTGTTCCCAGATTGATGATGTCCAGTCCCGGTTTGGTAAAGATATAATGAATTGCCTTTACATGACCGATTGCCAGATCCACTACATGGATGTAATCACGCACGCCGGTTCCGTCCGGTGTGTCATAGTCATTGCCAAACACACCAAGTTTCTCACGCTTGCCGACCGCCACCTGTGAAATATAAGGCATCAGATTGTTCGGAATACCCTTCGGATCCTCACCGATGCGTCCGCTCTCGTGTGCGCCTACCGGATTAAAATAGCGAAGCAGGATCACGTTCCATTCCGGATGTGCTTTCTGCAGGTCTGTCATAATCTGTTCCATCATAGACTTGGTCCAGCCATACGGATTGGTACACTGTCCCTTCTGGCAAGACTCTGTGATCGGAATCACTTCCGGATCACCATATACGGTAGCAGACGAACTGAATACGATATTCTTGACTCCTACTTCGTCCATAACCTTCAAAAGTGTCAATGTTCCTGTAATATTATTCTGGTAATATTCCAGCGGCTTCTTTACCGATTCTCCAACCGCCTTCAATGCCGCACAGTGGATAACTGCCTCAATTTCCTCTGCTGCAAACATCGCTTTCAATGCTTCTTCATCCAGGATATCCCCTTCATAAAATGTAATCTTCTTGCCTGTCAGTTCTTCCACTCTCTTCAGTGACTCTCTGGAAGAGTTGCACAGATTATCATATACCACTACGGAATAGCCGTCATTTAACAGTTCCAGAGCCGTATGGCTTCCGATGTAACCTGCGCCTCCTGTAATTAATATACTCATAGGTTTGATCCTCCTTATCTTACTTCCACAAATGCTGCGGATATACTCCGTTATCTTTCATCTTCTGCATTGCTTCTACTACAACCGGCTTATCCTCTTTGTAGGTAATTCCATACCATTTATCATGAGACTTAAGTACCGATACGGTTGCACGGTCTTCCTCTAACAGTCTGCTGACTACCGCCGGAAGGAAATACTCGCACTTCATTGAATTCTCTTTGATGCCCTTGTCAAGGAAAGCCGGGAATCCTGCCTTGATCTCATCCAGAATGCTGCGGGTGAATCCCCACATATTCATAGATACGATCGTATCTGCCGGAAGCTCTGTCCAGGTCTCGCCGTCATCCTCCGTAAATGCGATACCGCCATTTCTCTTCTCGATCTTGGTACGCTCAGTAACCTCTACCAGTTCATGCTGATCGTTAGTCGTACATACACCACGAGATACATGACCATTGTCGGTAACGGTATTACCAAGAATATAGCCTACCATGGTATAGCGGAATTTATCATCATCCTGATGTGTTGTCAGGTAATCATAGATCAGCTGGAATGCCTCTACCCCGTAATAATCATCCGCATTGATGACTGCAAATGGTCCATTCACCTGATCGATGCAGCTAAGTACTGCATGTGCCGTTCCCCATGGCTTCACTCTGCCCTCCGGCACGCTGTATCCGTCCGGAAGATTATCAAGCTTCTGATAAGCATAAGATACTTCCATGTATTCCGACACACGGTCTCCGATTGCTTCACGAAATGCCTGCTCATTTTCCTCTTTAATAATAAAAATTGCTTTCTCGAATCCCGCTCTTTTTGCATCATACAGTGAGAAATCCACAATAATGTGTCCTTCTGCATCCACCGGGTCGATCTGTTTCAGGCCACCGTAACGGCTTCCCATACCCGCTGCCATAATTACCAATACTGGTTTGTCCATAGTTGCTTCCTCCATATCCTTTTATTCTTATATCTATCCATTTAACCGCGCAGCACTTCTGCAAGGATCACCATACCGCGGTCAATTTCCTCTTTGCCGATGGTAAGCGGCGGAAGGAATCTGAGCTTTGTCTTCGCTGTCAGTACCAACAGTCCCTTCTCTGCACATTTCGCTGCTACTTCTCCGGCCGTCATATCCTCCGGAAGTTCTGCGCCAAGCATCAGACCCAGACCTGTCACTGACTTGATCTGAGGCATCGCATTCAGCTTCTCAATCATGTATGCAGACTTTTCATTAACTGCTTTTAAAAATGTCTCATCCATAACATGATCCAGCACATATTTGGCACCTGCACATGCTACCGGATTACCGCCAAATGTAGAACCATGCTGACCAAATCCCAGCACTCCGGATGTCTTCTCATTCATCAGTACTGCGCCCATCGGAAGTCCGCCACCGATACCTTTTGCCATAGTTACTACATCTGGATGTACTCCAAACTGCTCATAGCAGAAAAATGTACCTGTACGGCTCACGCCTGTCTGGATCTCGTCTACTACAAATACCAGATCCTTCTCTTCACAGATGTGTGCGATCTCTTTCACAAACTCAGAATCTACCGGAACTACTCCGCCTTCTCCCTGGATCAGCTCGATCATAATACCACAGACCGTATCATCAACAGCTTTCTTCAATCCTTCGATATCTCCTGCATCTACAAAACGGAATCCCTCTGTAAATGGGAAGAAGAACTGATGAAACACATCCTGTCCTGTCGCTGAAAGTGTAGTGATCGTACGTCCGTGGAAAGAATTATTCAGTGAAATGATCGTATTACACTGGCTTCCATGCTTCTCCATACCGTACTTTCTAGCCACCTTTACAGCACCTTCATTCGCCTCTGCGCCGGAGTTGCCAAAGAATACTTTGGAAAATCCTGTGTACTCGCACAGCTTCTCAGCCACCTCTACATCCGGCTGTGTACTGTACAGATTCGATGTGTGCTGCAGCTTGTGTGCCTGTTCAGACACTGCATCTGCCCACCCCTTATCTGCGTAGCCCAGGCAGTTCACACCGATTCCACTTGTGAAATCAATGTACTCCTTTCCTTCCGGGTCTTTCGCGATCGCTCCGCATCCCTCTGTCAGAGTGACCGGAAAACGCTTGTATGTATTTGCAATATATTTACCGTCTTTGTTCTGAATGTCAATAGAGTTCATGTCATATCTCCTTTCAACCCTGCTATTCCAAGTATAGCACGACCACATATCCCCCGCAATGACACATTTGTCTAAAACTTTGCACAATCGGACTGCCAGTCAGAACTTATGGAATAAAACTACATTGTGTTGTGCTTGCACATAAACAAATGTATGTTTTATTCCATAACAGCTCTGACTAGAGCTGCCCTTCCTTCATGAGTAAAATAATCAGCAGCTTTGCTGCGCCTGGCATCGCAGATGACAGATTTTACGAATGCAGGAAATAGGTTCTGACGCCTTAACAAAAAAAGGAAACCGTCTCCGGTTTCCTCTCATCATCTCAATTAGTCCTGAACGTATGGCATCAGTGCAATGTGTCTTGCTCTCTTAACTGCAACTGTAAGTGCTCTCTGATGCTTTGCACAGTTTCCTGTGATTCTTCTAGGAAGAATTTTACCTCTCTCAGAGATGTACTTTCTCAGTTTTGCTACATCCTTGTAATCGATTTCGTTATTCTCTTTACCACAGAATACACATACTTTTTTTCTTCTGCGTCCGCCGCCTCTTCTCTTGAAGCCGCCTTCTGGACGATTGCTTTTATCGTAAGCCATGATTATTACCTCCTGAAAAATAATTTGCCGAAAATATATTCAGCCTAGTTAAACGGTAATTCTTCATCAATTCCGTCTGGAATGTTCATGAAGCCGTCACCAGCCGGTGCGCTAGGTGCCGGTGCTGGAGCCGCCTGGAAACCGCTGTTCATGTGAGACTCGCTTGCTGCTTTGCTCTCCGCGAATTCCTGATCTTCTACTACAACGTCTGTTGTGTAAACTCTCTGACCATCTTTGTTCGTATAACTTCCGGTCTGAATACGACCTGTAACGATCACCTTAAGACCCTGGCGGAAATACTTCTCTGCGAACTCTGCGCTTCTGCCGAATGCTACGCATCCGATGAAGTCTGCTGTCTGTTCACCGTCATTATTTCTTCTGAATCTTCTGTCAACTGCAAGTGTGTATCTTGCAACTGCCGTTGAATTCTCACCTGCTGAGTAGCGTACCTCTGGATCTCTGGTCAGGCGTCCCATCAAAATTACTTTATTCATTCTTTTACCTCTCTTCTTCTATGCCTCGTCTTTTACGCATAAATATCTGAGTACGTTGTCCATGATGCGAATTCTTTCTTCAACTTCGCCTGGAACTGTAGCGTCAGATTCGAAGTGGATGAAGTAATAATATGCTTCTTTCATCTTCTGAATTTCGTAAGCGAGTCTTCTCTTACCCCATTCATCAACGTCTGTCACATTACCACCGAAACGAGTAACTAAATCTTTTACCTTTTCGATTACCTGTGCTCTTTCGTCATCTTCGATTTTTGCATTGACTACAACAGTTAATTCATACTTATTCATGTAGTGTGCACCTCCTTCTGGTCTTTTGGCCCCTGTTTCTTCCCAGGAGCAAGGATAGCCCTGTAATTGGGCAAAACAATATATCACGAGTTAGAATGATACCATATAACCAGCTATAATGCAAGCACTTTCTTCTTTTTTACCTTACCTTTTTTACTCTGGTTTGCGAAGTCCCTTCGTATTCTTTTCCACCATCTTACGCGGTGTCATAATCTGATGTCCGCATCCGGTGCATTTCAGACGAAAATCTGCGCCCACACGCAGAATCTCCCACTCGAAACTGCCACACGGATGCTTCTTTTTCAGTTTTACAATATCTCCGACTTCATATGTATATCCCATGAATATTCCTCATTTCCATCTTTTCTTCATTACTTTTTTACCACATCTTCAGATTCGATCACACCTCTTACCACCATACGGTTATCATCGCTTGCCGCCGTACAGGTAGACAATGTGACCACGCGCTGATCGGTCGTAACCTCCACACCTGTATGATACGCTCCGGCGCGCTTCGTATCATCCAGAAATGCCTGATATTCTTCATCAGATGCAAACTGCGTCAGGTACGTACTGGATGTATCCTTCACAATCCCTGCCGAATAGATATGGCAGGACAGCTTACGCCCATCCGGTGTATAAATATAAAAATACGGATTCTCTTTCCAGAAAGATTCATCCTCGTATTTCTCCAGATCATGGAACATGGAATGATCCTTCATACGGTGTCCGTAAATGATCGTATTACGGTCACTGAAATCCGCTGCGTTGTCACAATTTACAAAGATCGCGCCTACTGTATTCTCATTCGCTGAAAATGTCCGATTCAGATACAGATCGTTGTCCGTTGTCTGCACCAGCGGATAACTGATCTGCGACGGCTCCGGATAGAAGCGGATCCATCCCACTGTATCTGCATTGATCTTCTTCAATTCATCAAAATCTACCACGAATTCATCTTCATCCTTGTCATCGCCATGTACCGCCACTTCCCGAACCTTGTCGTATTCGGATTTACCCTGATGATATCCACCGAATAGCTTATATAGCTGATAACCTGACACGCAGAACACAGCAATCGCAATGATCAATATCAGTGTACTTATGATGCCGCCCTTTTTCTTTTTCCTGCGTCCGCGGTGATAGTTCTTTCTCTCCCCCATGTCAGTTCTCCCTTTATTTCTGCTATTTTTCAGAATCTCACTTATTCTTCATGATATCTACGATTACTTCTTCTGTCTTTACCATTCCAGGTGACGCGATCCTGCCCATATTACGCATGGTATCTTCCGGCGTCCGCCCGTTAATGCCATGAATCGCATCAATACAGACATTCTGCATTGCCATATCCACTGAACGAAATGCCGCGTCCACAGCCACCATGCCTTTCATCGCGCATCCCTGATTACCGCCGTCACAGATCATACCGGTGAGTCCCGATGCCATATTCTGGATGATCATCGTCTGCTGTGCTTCCGATGCACCACGCAAATATCCCAGTCCACATGCCATCCCGGTGCCCGCTGCGATGCCACATCCACAAAAGGCAGACAGTCTTCCGGAATATTCTTTAATGTACATGGTAATAAGGTAACTGAGTGCCGTTGCCCGAAGAAGAACATCATCATCGATCACTTCATAATTCACCTCATAATAGGCAAATAATGGCATGGTTGCGATAATACCATGTGCTCCGCTTCCGGTAATACTCATAGCAGGGCTGGATAACCCCAGTACCCGCGCCTCGATCGCACCATTACACATCAGCTGTGCTGTCTTGCGGGCATCTTCGGATATGATCTTACCATCATTGGCACGAAGAAGCATCGGACCGATCGTCGTTTTCTTAGAATGGATCCCTTCTTCCAGAAGCTCGATATTCATGGAAAATGCTTCTCTGATGAAGCTGATCTCCTTCGTCGGCACCTGTTTCACGTATTCCAGAATCTGTTGCAAAGTATAACGGTGAATGACCGGTGTCTCTGCTTCCTCTGATTCTTCCTGCTGCTCTGTCTTTTCTCCAAATACGATCTCGCCATTCTTCTCTATCCACTGGATATGCGTGTGTGTTCCCCTGATATGGACACTGCAGGTATCGGTCTCTGTGCACACCGTCGCATCAATGGTAATCTCTGATCCCATATGATCCAGTGCAACATGCACCCTGCCATCCCGAACCATCTTCGCCGCAGCTTCATTATCTGCATCTGTAATACCATCCAATGACTCCAGCCCTTTCGTCGGGTCTGCCGCTACTACACCCAAGGCTGCCGCCTGGAGATTCCCATACGCATCTGAGCCTGGTATACCACAGGTATATGCATTCTTATACATGCCGGAATTCAATGCCACATCCACACGCAGCACTTCTCCCACGATCTCTGCTTTCGCCCGTGCTGTCGCAAATGCGATCGCACCCGGTTCCGTTACTCCCAATGCCGGTTTCATGTCCTCACGGATCAGTCTGGTCAGTTCTTCCATACATACCCCTCCTTACGCTCTCAGTGTTCTTTTAGAATAACACATCTGCTTCATTTTTTATAGATTTTTAAGAGGAAGTTTATTGACTTTCCGCAGATTCGGCGTATCATTTTAAAATAGAAAATTTATATGAGGGCAGACTCTTAAAAGAGTCTCTACGAAAGGACGTGAAATCATGCGTGAAAAGTTTGCACGCTTCATGGCTGGTCGATATGGTATGGATACCATGGGACGTTTTACCATCGGACTGGCACTTTTTTTAGTTGTTATCAACTACATTTTTACCAGCCGGATTATTAATCTACTGGTGTGGATTCTTCTGATTCTGGCATATTACCGGATGTTCTCCCGCAATGTATATAAGAGATCTTCCGAGAATCAGGTGTTTCTGAACAAGACATATAAGATCCGTCACTGGTTCTACACCCAGAAAATCCTGTTTGGTCAGAGAAAGACACACCATATTTACCGTTGTCCATCCTGCAAGCAGAAGATCCGTGTACCAAGGGGCAAGGGCAAGATTGAGATCCGCTGTCCAAAGTGTAACACCACATTTATCAAAAAGAGCTAAGGAGTCATCCCATGTTCGGATACATTGCAATTAATAAAGCGGAAATGAAATTCCGCGATTTTGACATTTATCATGCTTATTACTGTGGACTCTGCAAAGACTTAAAGGAACGTTACGGCCGAAGCGGTCAGATTACATTATCCTATGATATGACATTTCTCATTATCCTGCTTTCCGGCTTATACGAGCCGCCGGCAGAGGATTCGATCCGTAACTGTGTGGCACATCCATTTCAGAAGCATGCCGCACGCACCAATGAGATCACGCAGTACGCCGCAGATATGAATATTGTTCTCTCTTATTATAAATGTCTGGACGACTGGACAGACGAACATAAGAAAAAAGCCTGGATCAATTCCAGGCTTCTTCGTTCCAAGGTGAAGCAGATTGAAAAGACTTACCCGGAAAAAGTTAAGCTCATCCGCGATATGCTCGCCCAAATCTCTTCCTGTGAAAAAGCGAATGAGCAGGATCTGGACAAGATGGCCGGTCTGTTCGGTGAGATCATGGCTGAAATCTTCGTCTGGAAGCAGGATATATGGAAGGACTCCCTTCACCGAATGGGATTTTTCCTGGGCAAATTCATTTATCTGATGGATGCTTATGAGGATATAGATGACGATATTGCAAATGCGTGTTATAATCCTTTTATGCGCTTCAGAGAACGCGAAGATTTTGATGATTACTGCAAGCAGATCCTTACGATGATGATTGCTGAATGTTCTCGTGAGTTTGAGAAGTTACCGATCCTCACTCATGCTGAGATTCTTCGCAACATTCTCTATTCCGGCGTATGGTGCCGATTTGAGGCAATCTGTGAAAAGCGCCAATCAGTTAATAATCAGGAGAACAAATCATGACCGATCCATATCAGATTCTGGGGGTATCCAGAGATGCCAGTGACGACGAGATCAAGAAGGCTTATCGTACGCTGAGCCGCAAGTACCACCCGGATGCGAATATCAATAACCCTAACAAAGACCAGGCAGAAGCCAAATTCAAAGAAGTACAGCAGGCTTACCAGCAGATTATGAAAGAACGTGAATACGGCTCTTCCGGCAGCTATGGAGCAGGCGGTTACGGTACTTCCGGCGGATACGGAAGCTACGGTAGCGGCCAGAGTGGCGATCCATTCGGAGGCTTCTGGGGCGACTTCGGCGGTGGCTACAGACAGCAGGCCGGTCCCGAAGCTACGGATAACGAAGATGTCTTACATCTGCGTGCTGCTGCCAACTTTATAGGCAGCGGTCACTATCAAGAAGCACTGAATGTGCTGAATGATATGAAAGACCGCAGCGCACAGTGGTACTACTACAGCGCTATGGCGAATTCCGGACTTGGTAATAATGTAGCTGCACTGGAACACGCCAAGACTGCTTATCAGATGAACCCGAATAATATGCAGTATCAGGTACTCTTACAGCGTCTGCAGAGTGGCGGCAGCTGGTATCAGACCAGGCAGAATCCTTATCGTCCTTACTCGATGGGCGGCAGCGATTACTGCATGAAGCTTTGCATTGCCAATCTGGTATGCAACCTCTGTTGCGGCGGAAGCGTCTGCTGCGGTGGTCCGGGAACCGGTGGCGGACGATACTTTTAATGAAACAGCTCATCAAGTGAGATCCGGCAGTCTTCCTGATATATGTGTACCGGAACAGATTCCGTATAATCATATACTCTGGACTTGCCTGGATCTTCCAACAGAAATAGCTTTACGGTTCTGTAATAATTGGAACATGACATATCTACAGTTCTTCCGCCTTGTACACCACATAGCCCTCATAGTAATAGCTATGGTCTATACCTTTCATATAAACTTTTCTATCGTTAATCTTTTCTGTCAAAGCCTGTTTTAAGATATATTTTATCTCGATATCTTTGATCGGACTTCTTTCCATCGCCAACAGATAATCTTCTTTATCCACAACACTCCAGTCAATAACTTTGTTCAACTCTCTTTTCATAATTATATCCAGCCATATTCTGGTGCTTCGGCCGTTCCCTTCACGAAACGAATGAGCTATATTCATTTCAACATATTTTTCAATAATTTCATCAAATGTTGACTGCGGCATCTTCTCAATATTATCAATTGCAGCTTGCAAATACATAACAGGAGCAAATCGAAAGTTTCCTTTCGAAATATTTACACATCTCACCTCTCCCGCAAAATCGTATATTTCTCCAAATAGATATTTATGAATGGCCGCAAGCATCTCAAAACTTCCTGCTTTATAGTTATCCAAATATCCATTTTCAAATAGCTCTACTGCTTTTTTCTTGCTTATCTTTTCTTCCATTCTCGCAAGTTCTGTGGAATCTGTAATATTAAGCTTATTTTCTAATGCCATATGCTTTCCTTTCCAAATAGAGATTAATACATTTTATTTTTAACCATTTTACCACAGCCAGTATTATTCATACAATATACTCTATGAACTCATAGCAGAACTTTCCATAGTTGATTTCTGTGCAAGCAAAAGGATCCCGCCACCAGACGGAATCCTCCCTTGTATCTTATATATACTGTTCCGGATCACCATAGTAATCCAAAAGCATAGATTCAAATTTATCATGCACACCGTGCTTTGCCGGTGCCTGTACGATATTCATTCCCGGACTGTGATTGCCCTCGATCAGCTCCAGTCTTCCATCGGAAAGGATTGCCACATCCCAGCCTACCACACGCAGACACGGAAGTGCCTGTGACGCTTCCTTACACAGCGCACAGATTTCCTCCCAGAATGGAATCTGCACACCTCGGAATTGCATACCGGTCATTGGATGTGCGATATAGGTATTGGCACATTCATCGATTCCATCTGTGTTGATAATACCGGTCTTCGGATCGATCTCGCAGAAAATTCCGCCTCCGTGAGCGTTATCCACATGGAGTCCGTTATTGCCCACACGTAATCCACATCCGAATACTTCAAACCGATCCTCGTTACGGAATGTGATCACGCGCAGCGTGTTCAGTGATGATGGATGGAATACTGCCAGTGATTCATGAGACTCCACAAACTCTTCTGCCAGATATCTTCCCTTGATCATCTTCTGATAGAATTCTTCTTTATCTTCTTTCGCGTCAAACTCTGCCTCTGTCAGACGGATAAATCCGATTCCCCAGCTAGAATACTGTGGCTTCAGCGCAACCACATGATACTTGTGCACAAATGCATCGAACTCTTCATAGCTTGCTTCCGGCACATAGAGCCATCCCCTGCTGACAAACTGTGTAAAATTCTTCAAAAAGCTTAATTTGTCTTTCAGATATTTTTCAGATTCGTTATTATATGGACGCATCAGTCTGGTCGCCTCGATATCTGTCAGATATCTTTTCTGTTCTTCCGGACTTAAGCCATAGAAGCCGAAGATCATATACTCTGACTGAGACACTCGTTTTTCCGGATTGTTTCTGCGCACCTTCAGATAATCATGGAATAACTTACGCTTGGTAAATCCTTCCGGCAGTTCCTTTGTCCCTTCTATATAATGCATGAATTTCTTCTTCAGAACCGGATATGCTCTGAGATTCTTCACAAGATAATTATCCAATAATATGTTTTTCTTCTTTTCCATCTTCCTCTGCTGCTCCCTCTAAACACTTTTGTATCTGTGGATATTTTCCAATCCCATCTAACTGTATAATATTGCCGCCAGGCCAGTGACAGTTCCCTTCGATCAGTTCACAACCATCCGGTGTCACTGCAATGTCCCATCCCACGTAGCCAATTCCCGGCATTCTTTCCATTGCTTCATTTACCAATGCCCTGATCTGCTCCCAGTGTGGAATCTGCAGTCCAGGCATATAATAATCGGTTCCCGGATGTCTGTCGTAATCCCGGATCTCTGTATTATTTCTTCCAGGTCCCGATACGCATCCTCTGTCAAGATCCAGCGGATATGCGATACCGCCGGAGTGAAAATTATCCGCCACTGCTCCTGCACCGCCACATTTCAGACAGGCACCGATCAGATGTATCTGACCTTTCTGGTCTCTGGCTGCGTTGATCCGAATGGAATTCACACATCCCGGACGGACGTGTTCCAGTACTTCATGCTGCACGATACATTCTTCGACCAGCATATTATTTTTCCTGCATTCCTCATAGAATGACGGAATATCTTCTATTTCTTTTGTATGGATCTTACGGATCCCATGCCCCATGATTCCCCGGCTCGGCTTGCATATGATGCATTCATGACCCTTCAGAAATGCCTCAAAATCTGCCGGTTCCGTATCCGGCACATATCGATATTCCCGCTTTACCAGTCCTTCAAACTGTCGGTAAAACAGATGCTTCTGTGCCATGATCCTGGCATCTTCCTTTGGCAGCCGCCGGTTCAGCTCCCGGTCTGCCTTGGATGACCTGCCGGAAGTCAGATACTGATAACGCTCTGCATCTTTCAGCTCATAGAAGCGCAGTACCAGATAATTCTCAGGCGATGCGCCGTGCCGATAGCCACAGCCTATGGCATCCAGAAAATACCGCATCGCAAGCCCTCCCCGCTGTCTGCGGAGACTCTCTGCCATCTTCCATGTTTTCTTAACAGCATTCCACTGTGACATGTCCGTTACTCGCCTTTCCGTTCCTTCAATATCTGCTGCACATTCTCTTCTCCCAGACGTTCCAGGGTACGGCCACCGGCACGGAAATCCGTACCCAGTGCTGCCGATGCGATCTCGATCAATGATGTACACACCGGAACCGGAATATCCAGCACATGTCCCAGTGATTCCATCAACACCAGTCCCTGTGGAATGTCTTCCGTAATATATCTGGAATTCACGGATGTTGGTCCCTTTGCACGCTCCGGCATTGCCGCATACGCAAAGAATACTTCCTTCGCATCACTCTCATCGTCCAGACTGTTGCGGTATTTGCACATTTCCACATATGGAACCGGCTCCAGTCCAAGATGTTCTAAGATATTCATTTTCTCCTGATCCAGTGCTTCCAGTATCTTCCACGCTGACGGAGTAAATACTTCATGGTACATACAATAATCACCACCAGTCGCTTCAATCCGCGGAATACTCATGACTGCCCCAACTGTGTGAACAATCATGTTCGGATTGTGAAGCGCCGTCTCGATCACGCTGTCTGCATAGGCAAACGGCGTGCCGAGCTGATCTAATTTGGAAACAGCATAATCTTTCTGGTGCATCGGATAGATACCGATCGGATTCCTTACATTGCGAAATCCCACCTTAAATCTTCCCGGTTCCATGATCCGTCCATCGATGAAGCTGCTCTCTGCCTCTGCGATGATCACGCCTTCCGGAATGCCAATTCCAATGGCATAGGCCGTTGACAGATATCCAGGGTTCACTACCACAATCTGCCCCGCTTCCAGATGCGGGAGTATCTTTGCCAATACATCCTGATGATAGCCTGTCTGCACGCAGACAAAGACCACATCCTGTCCTTTTACTGTTTCTATCTCTCTCGTCACATGGGCAATGTGACTTACTTTTTCTTCCCCAAATTCATCCAGCACCATCCTGCCCTGATTCTCAGACAGATACCGAAAGTTATCATCATGCATGGCATGCGATGTCTTGATCAGCGTCACCTCATGACCTTTACCGGCATAGTCTGCTCCAATCGCACATCCGGTATTGCCCGCTCCTACAATTGCTACTCTCATATCCCTCTCCTACATCATGCTTCCAAAGAGAAGATCTGTCTCCGGAAGTCGTTTATTATCCAATGCTGCAGCCGGCGTGAATGTCATTTCCCCGAATCGGACTCCTTTCTCTGTCAGGTACAGATCCACTCTGACAAATGGAAATCCTTCACTCAGCCGGTCCGCTGTCTGAAAGGCTTCTTCCAGTCCCGCAGGTCTGGGAAGCGCAAAGCCTTCCGGTGCATTTTTCGAATCTCTGTTAATACGCATCAACTTAAAATCCCGGTCAAAGAAATAGAACTTCGGCCAGCCTTCTTCTCTGCCTGCGCATACCATCACACAGTACGCTTTTCCATGAAAGCAGTAGAATTTGTAATCCTCCGGAAGTGATCCGTCTGATCCGCCGATATATTCTTCTACAATGATCTTTTTCTCAATCTTCCGGTACTGAAGCTCTGAAAAATACGCCCAGAATGGTTCCTTGCCCCATTTGCGGAGCTTCTCTACCGTCGCCGGAATATCCAATTCCTTCTTAGACTGACAGATGATGTTATATCCACATCCAAAGTTCCATTTCATGGCAAACTGCTCCGGAAGTTTGTCCCATTCGATCTCTTCCGGTGTGTCATAAACTGCGATCAGCTTGTTCAGGCAATGCTCCAGTCCACAGTTATCAATGTATTCCCGGACGCAGTATTTGTCTGCGCACTGTCTCACCAGTGGATCCCTGCCATAAGTCTCAAGCTTTAGCTTCAGGATCTTTTCATTTAATGTCTTTGGATCCTTCAGATCCGGGAAACGTCCAAATTTTTTCAAAAATAATAACTTCGTATTCAATCTCGGAGACAGATAGGAAAGCGTTATGTAAAAAGCCTTGGACGCTTTGCTTATCTTCTTCTTTTTCATGCCTCTGCCTCACTTTCCAGGATCAGTTCTTCTGCTGCTGTCAGAGAATCAAGCAGACAGTCGATCACGAACTTTGACCGTTTTACGATCGAACGGTATTCCTGCTTGGAGGACACATACTGGTAATGCAGCACTTCAATTGAAGGATCATAACGCACCACACTTTTATCTTTTCTGCACAGCCAGTCCAGAATCTCCATCTCAAAATACATATAGGTCTTCGGATAAAATGGCTCCGGATGCTTTTTCAGATAGCGTTTGGAAAAAATCACGCAGGAACCATGCAGTACACTTCCCTCCGTAGGGATACTGCTGTCGATACACTGTTTTGCTCTTCTTCTGCGCTGTACTCTCTTCCAGATTGCCGGGCTGTTCTTTTCTCCGCTGCTGAGTAACAGCAGGATCGGGTTCTTTGTACGCGCTACCTTTTCCCGTTTCTTTCTTACGGATTCCAGTGAATATCCGTGAAGGCTCTTCGGATTCTGGTGAATACCGGAAAACACTGAGATAATATCCGGTCCCAGCACATCAAACGAATGTCTGCGATAGATTGCTTCCACCTTCGGGCAGAAATCTTTCTGCAAGATCTCCACGTCATTGTTAAGTACCACCACGAAATCCGCCGGCACATTCTCCTGTACCCAGCGCACTCCCATATTATTACCTTTTGCAAAGCCGGAATTTTCCGGATTCAGAATGACTTTAATCTCTGAATCTTCTGCATATTCGTCCAACAGTTCCTGTCCTGTTCCATTCGGCGATGCATTGTCCACGATCACGATCTTCTTGTCGCCTTCCAGTGCCTTGATTCGTTCCACGCATTTTCTGGTCATATCCGCTGCACGATAGTGCAGGATTACAAATGCTATCATTCCGAAACCTTCCTTTCTCTTCCGTTCACACTGCTTCTTATGCTGTCCATGATCCAATATTTCAGATCATATGGATTCTTACTTAATTTCAGGCTCTTTTTAAAATGCTTTGCAGCAAGCGCCGGATCTGTCGGATGTACACGCTTACCCATTCTCCGGTTCATCACTGCCATACTCTTCGGATACTGTTCATACAGATCCTGATGTTTCTTATATAAATGCAGCAGATGCTGATAAGACGCAACTCGCGCCGAAATACTGTCTGCACCCACTTCCGATTCTACCAATGCCTCCGGCATATACCCCAGATCAAATGTATTCGCAGCACGGATACCAAAATCCCAATCCTGATACCGCTTGATATTCTCATCAAAGCGCAGTGTCTCCCAAACCTCCCGCTTCATCAGCATGGTCTGCGTACTGGCTCTGTTCTCCGCGAGGAATTCTTCCACCGCATGTTCCTTATGAAAATCATGCACCGGAAAATGAAACTGATTGCCATTTGTCGCTATCCGGTTCATTCCGCAGAAACACATATCCACCTGTGTCTCTTCCAGAAAGCGCACCTGCTTCTCCAGCTTGTCCGGATGCCAGGTGTCGTCACTGTCCTGAAATGCGATCAGTTCACCATCCGAGCGTACCGCGCCATAATTTCTCGCATAACACGCGCCATGATTCTCTTCATATCTCAGATACTTCACTCTAGGATCGCTGATCTCACGGAATAATTCTTCTGTCCCATCCGTCGAAGCATCATCCACTACCAGCACTTCGATATTCTGATAGGTCTGCGCAAGCACACTGTCCACGCAGGCCGGCAGCTTTTCTTTTCTATTATATGTGGGAATAATTACCGAAATCTTCTTCGCTTCCATTAGATATATCCTTCTGTATCTTTCCGTTTTATTACCTGTTTTTTACCGGATATGGAAATGCTGCCTTCATCTGCCGTTTCTTCTCCTCCACCATCTCCGGTAAGATCTGATACTGTTCTTCTATCTCTGTTAACTCCGGCGCCTTCTCTGTGCGCAGATCTCTTGGCTGCGCTTCCACACCGTACGCCGAATAATAATCTTCAAATTTATAACCGTCTCCTAACAGACGGTCTCCAAATACCAGATACATATTCGGGATTCCCAGACTGTCTGCAACGATCAGTCCATGCAGGCTGCTGGAAATAATGTATCTGCACTCTGCAATCTCCTTCACTACCTGTAAAGGATCATCTTTTACATTAATAAACTTTGCGTTATCATAGGATGCCAGCAGCTTCTCCACCGCCGGGTCCTTCAGATCACACAGATGAGGTACAACGCCCACATCATAACATACCTCCGGCCGTTCTTTCAATAACTCTGACGCCAGAATTCCGGCATCTGCCATCGGAATGTCCATTTTCTTTCCCGTCATGCGCTCTACATTCTTTCTGGTAAGCTCTCCTCTAACGGCGCAGAATTCCATATTCCGCTTAAAAAACTTCCCATCCGCATCCGAATAATTGATAAAACCGGTCCCCCACACATACACATGGGGCTTACGGATCCCGTTGATCCGCTGCTGCAGACGCATCATTGCCGAACCATGCAGCGTATACTGTCCCAGACAGCTTCCGATCCCGCAGATCTCCCCATCCAGAAAAGAATGGCGTTCTGCCTCATATCCAAAGCATTCCTTTACGATCAGCTCATTCAGACAGTCTCCCATATTCCGCAATTTCGAATAATACATCTTAATCTTGTCCGGCATCTGTAATTCCTCTACTATCTTTCTATTCCAATCTCATAACTACTCGTTCATATCTTCCGTCATCTGCAAACGGAATGTCATTGACCGCATCAAACAGCGGCTGATACCCATAACCATCTGTGATCCATCCATATCCCGCATACTGAGCGGTATTAAACCCCGGAATGGTATTGGCCTCGATCAATACCGGTCCATCCTTTGTGATTGCCACATCCCAGCCGATATTAGAGATCTTCTTGCCAAGCGGCACAGCCCGCTTCAGCATTTCCAGTGTTTTATCCCAATGATTTAGCTGCAGCCCCTTGAAAGCCACGCCTGTCATCGGATGCACCGTATATTCTTCCATCTTGTTCTGATCCACAGCATCTGTGAGCACTTTTCCCGTACGGATATCCACTACCGCAGTCAGCGCATCCTGGCAGCCATTGGCGATATCTTTGTGCAGTGCTGAAGTCAGCACCGGCGCAAACAGATGGGTTCCGTATGGAGACGTTACCGAATAAAATCGCACCACACTCACTGCACTTGGATTCAGTTCACTCAGCACATCATCCTGGCAGATGTATTCTTCTATGATTCCGTTGCCGCCATTCCGAATGTGGTCAAGTGCATCTTTTATATCTTCTGCACAGGTTACCGGCAGGACACGGACACCCTTGCCCATCCCCTTGCAGTTTGGCTTATATACAACCTTGCCGGTTCCTTCCGCCAGCTCTTTCAGTCCATCCTCCGTCACATCGGAAGCCTGCACACATTTTCTTCCATAAAATTCATCAAATACTTTGGAAAATATATATTTATTCATCAACATACCGATATAACGTCGGTCTGTAAATTTCTTACGAAATTCCATACGGGACCAGAGTGTAGATACCGTCTTCTTCTGTTCCTGTGTCAGATCATAGAATCCGGTCCATGCATATTCGCCAAAAGAAATGTGATTGTATTTCTTGGCCTGTATAATATCCTTCTCTACTTCAGATGCATTCAGTCCATGCTCTTCGGCATATTCTCTGGCATATAATCTGATATGCTTTCTCGAATTGATAAGTCTTGTAAAACTATTTGTCTGTCCCATATGTATCCTCTTTCTAATTCATCGTTACATTTGCTTTATCAGCTCTTCCAGTTCGTACTTTCTTCCGGTCTTTGTCACCATCTGCATTGCACCCATCTGTGCCGTACAGTTAGCTTCCACCATGCACCAGCCGTGGTCTCTGCTGTAAGCCAGATCCCATCCGCAATAATGATTGTCCGGGATCATCATAGCTGCTTCTTTGACCATAGAGACTGCCTCATCCCACTTCGGAATCTGGAATCCCTTAAATCTGATACCACTGTCCGGATGACACTCATACGTGTGTCCTTTTTTGTCCGCTCCATCAGTATAAATGACTCCTGTCTCTGCGTCAATGAGTGCACTGACTCCTCCCGCACTAAAATTATCCACAAAGCTGTCTCCCCGGCCCATTCGGATCGATGGATGGAATAATTTTATCTCCGGTTCGCCCTCTTCATTCTTAATGATGGCGGTTGGAATACGCAGAGTATTCACGGATCCTGCATGAATCTTCGACAGCGCTTCACCCTGTACGATCACTTCTTCAATGACAGCGCCGCTCTTACTGTACTCCTGATGTGCCTCTTCTACAGAATCATACATACCAAGATTCTCTACTCTGACACCGTTGCCAAAAGCTGCATACACCGGTTTCACCACATAGTTCTCATGCCGCTCCGCAAATTCGCGAAGTTTTGCCAGATTCTCTTCGGTCGGTTTTTCATTTTTCAAAATGCGGATAACTTCCCGCTTATACATATCTTTGAATTTCTTGTAGGTCCGGTACTTGTTCTCCAGGAGATCGGTATTCTTTCGCTGATTCATGCGCGGATAATAACTCAAACGGATGCCCTCTGTAATGAATGAATTACGATACTCTGCATCCTGCCCCTCATATCCAAATGTAAAATACTCACTGTAATAAGAACCATATTTAAACAGGCAGCGGATCATATCCCTCTTTAATTTTTTCACATATTTCGGATCGGCAAGTTCCTCCGGCTCCTTATATTTAGCAATGATTTCATCCATTTTATCCTTTTTACATTTATAATAGTACGCTTTGCGGTACCACGGTACGAAACGGTATTTATAATGAAATTTTCTAAGATATTTGCGCAGCACTTTACTTTCCTCCTGGCATGATAAATGCCGCCATGCCAGACTGGCACAGCGGCATCTCTCGCTTTACTTTACTGCTCTTTCTTTACAGCAGCTGTCTTCTTTTTCTTAACGACTTTCTTTTTCTTTGGTGCGAACATGTTCTTGCGGATACGATGTGTCTCATCACGCATGAACTGCTCTTCATAGATACGGATATATCCTGTATCCTGGATCAGCCATTCACCATCGATCTTAACATATTTATCTGTGTAGATTGCAGATCCTTCTACCTGAAGTCCTTCATATGGATCACCCTTAGCGAAGATCAGTCTGTCTTCCAGATACCATTTTCCGTAAGCAACTGTGTCGCTCTCAAACCATACCTGTGGGTTATGTCCCTGATGAAGTGTAATCTCTGTCTTAGGCATAGATTTCTTGAAGTAATCTGTGATTTCCTTTGGTCCGTGGAATACCAGCTTGCCATTAGAATATGCAGTCTCGATATCCGGCGCCATTGTAGTCTCAAGTTCATCCCAGTTCTTTGTATCAAGAGCCTGGAAATATTTACTCTTCAGTTCTTTAATTGCCTGTACATCTTTAATCTGCTGTAATTCTTTTTCCAAAGCCTCAAGGCGTTCTTCTACTGTCATTTTTATACCTCCATACCTACTTTATATGCATCAGCTGTTGCGTCAATACCCATACGTACTTTCTTAGCATCGCCGATTACATTGTAAGCGATTCCAAGCTCATCACATTTAGCTGTCAGGTCTGCTGTCGGACGAGACTTAGCTCCTGTAGCAAGTACTAATGTATCGAAGCTACGTGACTTATTGCTTGTCTTCTTGAATTTATCTGTGAACTTGTAATCTACTGTGTGATCACCAATTGCTGTAACCTTGCTGCGGTTGCTCTTCTGGATTGTCTTTCCAGGATATTCGATATCAAGGAACATGCTACGAAGCATACCCATTGCTTTACCAACACGTCTGCTGTCCATGATACGAACATTCTTCTCACCCTTGTTGATCAGGTATGTTGCTGTCTCGCATCCTACCAGACCACCACCAAGGATCAGGATCTCACCTTTGGCTTCTGCCTTACCAGCCAGAACATCCTCTGCTGTAACAATGTCAGCTCCATCTACGCCCGGAAGATCCGGTGTAGCGAACTCAGAACCGATAGCTACTACTACATGATCCGGTTTGATCTCAGCGATCATCTCTGGTGTAACAGTTGTATTTGTCTTGATCTCGATGCCAAGTCTTTCACATTCTTTGATCTCCCAGTCAACAGCTGCTTCAAATTCCTGTTTCTTAGGAGCTTTACCAGCTAATCTGAATCTTCCGCCTGCTCTCTCAGATGCTTCGTAGATTGTCGGATTGTGTCCACGTTTCTTCAGGATCTCTGCTGTTACCAGACCACCGATACCTCCACCGATGACCATAACATTCTTAGCCTTTTCAGCCTTTGGCATACCTTTGTATTCCAGGCAGAGCATTGGGTTACGTGTACATGTGATATGTGTAGCCTTTGGATCGATAACCTTGTCGTAGCATCCTTCTGTACATCCGATACAACGACGGATCTCATCCTCACGACCTTCTCTTGCTTTATTACACCACTCTGGATCAGCCAGCTGTGCACGTCCGATAGCGATCATGTCGATCTCGCCGTCTTCGATCAGCTTGTTAGCAAGTGCTGGCATGTTAACACGTCCAACACCGATTACCGGGATGTTAACTGCTTTCTTGATCTTAGCGATGTTTTCCATATTGAAACCTGGCTCAAGGTTATATGGCGGTACTTCGTATACTGTTGCAAGGCTTCGTGCATTACCTCTTGAAAGGTCGATTGCATCTACACCTGCTTCTTCTGCCCAGTTAACGAACTGGATAGTCTCTTCTACAGTTGTATTCTTAGGAAGTAACTCATCTACTGCATCCAGACGCATAAGCAGTGGCATATCCTCTGGCATGTTAGCACGCATCTCGCGGATAACTTCCAGATTGAAGCGGCAACGATTCTCCAGGCTCTGGTTACCATACTCATCTGTACGGTTGTTCAGAGACGGATTCATAAATTCGTGTGGAAGATATGTATGTGCTCCATGGAACTCCAGTGCATCAAATCCAGCTTCTACAGCCAGTTTAGCAGACTCTCCGAACTGCTTAATGATCTCATGGATACGCTCTACTGTAACTGTATCCGGTGTCTCTTCTACGTTTGTCTTGTCAAAGAAGTCAGCCGGTACGAATCCTCCGTGCCAGATCTGAACAGCTGCCTTACCACCATTTTCATGGATTGCTTCAGTTACTTTCTTCAGTTCATCTCTGTCTGCTTCACTATACAGTCCGAAATATAAATACGCATGACATTCTTTACAAATAGATACCAGCTCTACAATGTTCAGTCCGCATCCACCTGCTGCACGTGCTGCGTGGTACTGAATCATATCATCTGCTACGTGATGTTTGTCCTTAACCATCTTGGTATTCATACCAGGAAGTACAATTCTGTTCTTCAGTTCAAGACCTCTCAATTTAATTGGAGAAAACAATGCATCATAACTCATTTTGAAATCGTCCTCTTTTCTTTCATTATTAAATAGGTTAACTAGGTTAACAGGAGTCATCGTTCCGCCATACGATCCAGACCGGTACGGGAATCACTTGTCTGAATATATAATCGGAAGCTGTTCGTTATACGGTAGTAAATAGTATCTCTAGCTTTACCTTCCCTTTAAAAGCTTGTCTAAATTTTAACACGAGCACATACTATGTGTCGGAACAAATTCCCAAATATAGTGCACAAGCAATGTACAAAAAATCAATTTTTCCTATCACATTTTTCTAATTAATCATTTTTTCTTTTTTATGCTTGTAGTGTTTTTGCATTTTTTGTCTGCATTTGCAGAAGTGAATTGTCATGATTTTTTCGAAAAATGTAGATTATTTAACAAAAAAATGTGAAACACCGTCTTCGAGATTCGTTTATACTATGCTCAACAGATAAATTTTCGATATGTTCAGGAGGGAACAAAATGATCACAGATATGAAAGATGCAAAGATCTTCCAGCCTCTTCAGCTTGGAAGAACAACTTTAAAAAACCGTATTGCAATGGCTCCAATGAGCATGCATTATGAAGCAACTAACGGAACTGTACCAAAACAGTTGGCAGACATCTTCGTCCGTCGTGCAGAAGGCGGCGCAGGATACGTAGTAATCGACGCTGTAACTGTTGACCACAAATATTGGTATATTGGAAAGACTACTGCTCTTGATAAGGACTCTCTGGTTCCTCAGTTCAAGAGATTCGCAACTCGTGTAAAAGATGCAGGAAGCGAACTGATCCCACAGATCATTCACCCGGGTCCGGAATCTATCTGCGCTATGAAAGGTATTACTCCGATCGGACCATCTATAAATACAAATGCAAATGGTGATGTTTCAAGACCGGCTACTATTAAAGAGATCCAGAAGATCATCAAACAGTATGGAAAAGCTGCACGCCGTGCAGAAGAAGCAGGATGCGGCGGTATCGCATTACACGCAGCACATGCTTACATGCTTCCAGGTGCATTCCTTTCTCCACTGCGTAACAAACGTATGGATGAATACGGCGGAACAATCGATAACCGTGCTCGTCTGATCCTTGAGATCATTGAAGAATGTCGTAAAAACGTAAGCGAAGACTTCCCGATCATCCTTCGTATCTCTGGTTCAGAGCGTATCGAAGGTGGTAACAGTCTGGAAGAAATGTTATACCTTGCTCCGAAGTTCGAGGCAGCCGGCGTTAATATGTTAGAAGTATCCGGTGGTGTTCAGTACGAAGATATGCAGGATATCATCCCATCACACAGCAAGAAGATCGGACGTAACGTATACGAAGCTTCTGAGATTAAGAAAGTTGTTAATATCCCTGTATTCGTTGTTGGTAAGATCAACGACATCCGCTATGCTGCAGATATCGTAGAGCGTGGACTGGTAGACGGTGTTTCTCTCGGACGTCCGTTACTTGCAGATCCTGATCTTCCGAACAAAGCCCGTGAGAACCGTTTTGATGACATCACACCATGTGCTTCATGCGGCGGACGTTGTGTAACTCCTAAGGATCCACAGCATCCGGTATGTCAGTGTCACATCAACCCATTGGTTGGTCACGAATACGATTATCCATTTAACCCGGTTGATACTCCGAAGAACGTACTGGTTGTCGGAGCAGGTCCTGGCGGAATGTACGCAGCCGTAATCGCAGCAGAGCGTGGACATCACGTAACTGTATGGGAGAAGAATTGTCAGGTCGGCGGACAGCTTGCACTGGCTGTTGTTACTCCTGGTAAGCAGGAAATGTGTAAATGGTTATCACACCTTACATACCGTGCTAACAAAGCAGGTGTTACATTTGAATTCAACAAAGAAGCTACTGTAGATGATATTAAGGAATTTGCTCCTGATGCAGTTATCGTAGCTACCGGTGCAAGACCGTTTGTTCCACCATTCATCAAAGGTTTGACCGATTACCCTGTAACTACTACTCATGATATCCTGAGCCGTAAGGTGACTGTACCGAAGGGAACTGTATGTATCCTCGGTGGTGGAGAAGTTGCCTGCGAGACAGCTGAAATGCTGATGACAGACGCTCGTCCGGCTTCCTTTGTAAAAACAGGAAGCATCGGTGATGTAGAAGTAACTCTGGTAGAAATGATGCCACAGCTTATGACAAATGTATGTCTGCCGAACCGTAATGTACTGATGGACAGCCTTCACAGATCAGGTGTTAAGAGCTATGTTAACGCTAAGGTTCTGGAAGTTACTGATCACGATGTTAAGATCCAGTACACAACAGACGGAAGAGAAGAATGGCTGAGAGGTTTCGACCATATCGTAGTCGGAATGGGCTCCAGAAATTACGATCCATTCTCTGAAGAACTGAAGAAGTTCGTACCGGAAGTAAGAGTTATCGGAGATGCTGTAAGAACAGGTCTTGCAAGTAAAGCTCTTCATGAAGGATACTTCGCCGGATACGAGATTTAATAAAACATATTTCCCTCATACTTTTATTAAGATTGCAGATGCTTTTTTCAGTGTCTGCAATCTTTTTTTACCTCTTTTTCGACATGTTGTAAATTTTCATTTTTTGTCCTGTCAAAGTTTTGACATTCTCCGTTGACTTCGATTTTATTATGTGATAGTCTTAAATCAAATGTTTGTATAAATGTTTGTATTTTTTGTACAATTTTCGAGGGAGTGAGCCATATTGAAAAACAGAATCCGCCCTTTATGTGAGACACCGCGCGACGGCATATTCTGCGGTCCTGACAAATATCTCACATTACAGGAGCACACCATAACCAGCGAGATGTTTCCGGTGATGGAATACGACAGTTACTTTATATTGGTAAAAGAAGGACATGGTAATTTTGTGATCAACGGAGAAGAATTTTCCATCGAACCTGGTTGCGTATCCTGGATCCAGTGCTCTCAGGTACTCACTGTCTGTCCTGATTTTGGAAATAATCTCGTACTTTGGATCTGTCCTTACGACTACCAGCTTCTGAGCTATTACTCATTTAGCAATATTGCTCCAACCAGAGAACTTGAGATCGTCAATAATCTTCCGGTAATCGGTCCTGATGGTGATGAGGTAAAAGAGATTGTCCACTTATTCCATCAATATCGGAAGCTTTCCAAAAGACATTCTCACGGCTCTGCAATTATTCGAAGTTCCTATCTTCGCAGAATTGAACTTTTATATAACCGGTTTGCCAAAAGTATGAAGTCCCATTACAAATTCAGCAACCTGCCGCTGAGCCGCAAGGTCAGTCTGTATATTGCAGTGCACAGCACAACTGCACTGACCTGTGCAGATGTAGTGAAAGCAATTGCGCCATCTATCAGCGAATCAGCCCTGAATCATGCACTCCTTGTTGCAACAGGTCTGAATTTTAATCAATATCTGAACCGGCTGCGGATTGCGCATGCAATGTCGTATTTTCTCTATGACAGTCTTCCGTTTGATTACATATCCTCGATATCAGGATTTAATATGGAGATTACATTCTTCCGCCGTTTCAAATCTCTGATCGGTATGACACCGCAGACTTATATGAAAAGGACGCTCAGCGACGGAAAGCATCACCCTGTATACCGCACTACTATTATGAACGAAACTCTGATCTCCGCGATCAGCTATCTGTACGAGAACATGACAGATCCTATTGACGCCGAAACTCTTACTAAAGAGCTGTACACTTCAGAGAATATTCTGCGTGTCCAGTTTAAGAACCGTCTGAATTCCAGTTACAAACAGGTGCTGTCCCAGTTCCGCGTGCGTTATGCTGAAGCACTGCTCACTACAACTTCACTGCCGACAGTAGATATTGCTATCGAATCCGGCTTCGGCTCAGACCGCACTATGGCGCGGGTATTTTATAATATAAACGGCATATCTCCGGGAGAATTCCGCAAAGCCAGAAAGCTCCCTCAAAAAGCCGGTAAATAGCCAGCATCTGCGTCTGACCTATAAGATTACACTCAAACTATACACAGGAAGGCGATAAACTATGCAGAAAGATACACCACAGTCTGTTGACCCTGATGAGCCAAAGACTCCCGGGCGCGCCGTTTTTTCCGGCGCCCATGACTACTTTGTAAATAATGTCCTGCCTGATACGATTCAGGCACATGTGAGCCGTTATCAGACTCCCACCTCTTATGCCAACAACCGGGATCAGACATTTATTCTTGTCCGCTCCGGCAAGGGAAAAGCATTGATCAACGGTCTGGAATATAACTTGAGACCCAATACGCTGATCAATCTCGGTCCATTTCACCGTTACCGTTTTCTGCCATCCAAAGGGACTCCCCTGGAAATTGCAGAAGCACGTATGAACAGTTCCACTTATGTATATATGATCGCTAATCCTTACATGAAATGTGAGCAGCTGACTGTTCCGTCTCAGCCTCCGGTTGTATATCTTAAAGGTCTGTCGGCTGAAATTGCCAATGAATCTATGGACGGACTGCTGCACGAAGCCATGAATGATTCGGCAGACCGTATCCAGCTCTGCTTCTGTTATATGATGAATTTTCTCGGAATCATCACAGATCAGATGCCAAAAGCATATTTTGCATCAAGCACGACACATAATAAAGAAAAAAAGTAATTTCTTTAACAAAGTCAATTATTTGAGAAAGGTTTTCGTTATTTGTTAATTATAACCAAGCCTTTCTCTTTTATTTCCGATATTTTAACCATTTTCTACAGATAGATTTATCTTTTTTCACTTTGTCACCCGCTTTGATTATAAATGTTAATTTTTTGTCCGTTTGTTCTGAATAAAATTTACACTCTGATACCGTTTAAAGCCTGGTTTTGCTGTTAAAATATTATCAGTCATTGATATGACGTATCGGTAGTAAATTTTCGAAGGAACGGGAAACTTTCGGAAAACAACAAAAAACCAAAGAGAATATCAAGAAAAAGAAAGGGGATTCATTCAAATGTTTGAAAAAGAATTCGAAGGAAAAGTTGTATTAGTAACAGGCGGAAGCACAGGTATTGGTTATGCAACCGTTAAATCATTCCTTGCAACCGGAGCTAAAGTATACTTCTTAGGAAAACCAGGTGAGGATTTAACAAAACAGACAGAAGAGCTGAAAGCCATCAATCCTGATTACGACTTTGCGTCAAACACAATCGACCTTTGCGATTACAAAGCAGCTCAGGCACTCTACGCTGAGATTGAAGAAAAATGGGGTCGTCTGGATGTTCTGGTTAACAACGCTGGTGTAGACAGCAGTTTACCGATCCACAAGATGAAACAGTCTCAGTGGGATTACGTCATGAACGTTAACCTTAAGGGAATGTTCAACCTTACAAAATACGCTATCAAGTACCTTAAGAAGACAAAAGGATGTATCGTTAACACAGCATCCGTTGCCGGTATCTACGGTGCAGGATGCGGATGCCCATACCCAGCTTCTAAGGGTGGTGTTATTGCTTTCACTAAGTCTATGGCTTGGGAGCAGGCATACGCCGGAATCCGCTGCAACGCAGTAGCTCCTGGTGTTATCGATACCAACCTGCTTGCAACAGTTCCTCCATTCGCTAAGAAGAACCTTGCAAAACAGATTCCTCTTGGATATATTGGAGCACCACAGGAAATTGCAAATGCGATCCTGTTCCTGTCTTCAAGCGCAGCACAGTATATCACAGGTGTTACACTGCAGGTAGACGGTGGATATGTTCCACACAACACAGCAGGCTAAGCTGAATTAAGCCAAATTTGAATTTAAGCAGATACACAAAGGAGACGTCATTGTGAGTACCAAGCACTTTAATATATTTAATACTGGCGAAAGCAGTTTTTTTACACCGGGAGTACAATTAGCTAATATAGCAAGAGTCAAACCGGATGCTCCGGCCATCGTATATATTAATCCGGAGAACAAAGAGTCTGTCATGACCTGGCATTCTCTCGAAGTGCTCTCCAATCGTATCGCGTGGTATCTGCTGGAACAGGGAATCAAGCCGGGCAAGAGCGTCATTGTCGCTCTGCCCAACATTCCCACCCACATTGCTCTTGCTTTTGGAATCTGGAAGGCAGGTGGATGCTATGTACCGGTTTCTCCGCGAGTACCCCGCAAAAATATGATAGAAATATGCGAATGTGTATCTCCATCACTGGTTATCACCAATCGTTGGAAACCAGAAGGATGCTTAAGTCTCAGTTCTTCCGAACTCAAGACGATCAGCGAAGATTACCCGGAGCATATGCCTCCGGACATTATGGCGGTTCCAAATCTTGCTAACTGCTCAGGTGGTACTTCTGGCAAGACAAAAGTTATCGAGCAGGATATGGCAGCCGGTGAAAGCGATGAAGGTCTCAAAACCTGGTTTGCAATCTCCGGTATGCGTTTTGAAATGCGCCAGTTACTTGCCGGTCCATTATTTCATGGTGCACCGCATTCTGTAGCATTTAACGGATTATATTGTGGCAATACATTATATATTCCTTCCTGCTTTGACGCAAAAGCAATTGTAGCATTGATCAAAAAATATAAAATCGAATATGTACAGATGGTTCCTACTCTCATGCAGAGAATTATCCGTCTTCCGGATTTCAACCCGGAGGATCTGCAGAGCCTCGAAGTATTCTGTCACACCGGTGGCGTCTGTTCCGCAGACTTAAAACGGAAGTGGTTTGACATCCTTCCCCCGGAAAAGATCTATGAGATTTACTCTATGACAGAATGTGTCGGTATGACATCTATCCGGGGCGATGAGTGGCTGGCTCACGAGGGTAGTGTAGGTCGAATGCCATGCGGAGAAATTGCGATCCGCGACAGCGAAGGTCACAATCTTCCAATCGGCGAAACTGGGGAGATTTTCATGTCCTGGGGGCCGAACAAACCAAAAGTTACATATAAGAATATAACCCCTCTGGAAAGTGATGAAAATGGCTTTCGCAGTGTGGGTGACATCGGATACGTAGATAATGAAGGGTATCTTTATTTCAAAGACAGACGCAGTGATATGATCGTCACTGGTGGCGAGAATGTCTTCGCTGCTGAGATTGAATCTGTCCTAAAGAAACATAAAAAAGTAAATGACGCTGTTGTCGTCGGACTTCCTGACAAAGAATGGGGACATCGCATTCATGCCTTTGTCGAAACAACAGAACTCGTCAGTGATAAAACGCTGATCAAATTTGCACTGAATTATCTGCCTCCATATAAAATACCAAAATCATTCGAACACATTGACCACATCCCACGGAATGAGAGTGGCAAGGTCGTCCGCAGTCAACTGGTCGAGGACTATTTGAAACGGCATGCGGACACGTGTTCTTCTTCAAGTACGAAAGGGGAAAAACATGGAGAATAAAAAATTCAAAGGCTGGGGAGTCTTAGCTGCAGCCTTTATCATGTCATTTATACCTACTGGAATCATGAGCAACTGTTTCTCACTGTATATGGCTCCGGTATGTGAAAACCTTGGATTCAGCACAACTAGCTGGTCAATGGTTAACCTGATCGCATCCTTTGCAAGTGCCATCGGCGCTATGGTCATCGCAGGAATGTATCAGAAGAAAAATATGAAAATCACTATGGTTATCGTTACAGCCGGTACATGTATCTGTTGGTTTGTAGCAACACTCTGCACAGCCATCTGGCAGTTCTATCTGGTATTTGCGCTGTCTAACATCTTTATGGCCGGTCTTACACAGCTTCCGATCTCTATGCTGGTTACAGCATGGTTTGAAGACAAGCGTGCTACTATGATGTCTATCGCTTACGCAGGCGGCGGACTCGGCGGAGCTGTATGGGCTCCTGTAATTTCCCGCTTCATCTCTGCAAGCGGTACAGGCTGGAAGACAGCTATGCTGTTCTCCGCTGGTGTTGTTGCTGTAGTTATGATTCTTACCGCTCTCTTCCTGGTAAAACGTTCACCGGCAGAGTACGGAACAGAGCCATATCGTACAGGTGACAGCAAAGAAAAGGAAAAAGAAGCTACACAGAATTCCAACGCATGGATCGGTGTATCTAAGAAGACTGCTACCAAATCTGGTGCATGGCGCTGCATAATCGGTGTTGTAATGTTCACTGGTATCCTTTCAGCCGGTGTAACTACACATGTACCTAACTTTGTAACTTCAGTTGCTCAGGACGGCGGATCACTTCAGGGAACAATCCTCTCTGTATACTCTATCGTATCTATCATCGGTATGGTAGCAGGTGGTGCACTGATGGATAAGATTGGTATCCGCAAGACAGTTCTTGGCGCAGCTGTTCTGGTAATCATCGGACTTGCAAGCTTATATGCATATTCTGTAACCGGTACTACTGCAATCGCATTTGGATATTCTATCTTCTTCGCAATTGCAATGTTCCTGCCTAAGGTACTTCCGTCAGTACTTATGTCTAAAGTATTCGGAACCAAAGAATACGGTGCTATCTATGCATTTGCTAACCTGTTCTTCCTGATCGGTGCTGCATTCGGTTCCGTACTGACATCTATTATTCAGGGAATCGTTGGATACGGCATCACATGGATTGTTTACATGTTTGTTGCTATCGCCCTGTTCCTGTGCGTATCTGGCGCAATCAAGGGCGGCGAGAAACTGCAGGCTAAGTATCCTCAGGGAGATAACTAAGAATTAATTATGCACTTAATGCAATTAATTTAAGAAAGGATGAATAACATGAAAGAGATTAACAACAAATTAACTCAGAAATTTGACGAATACCCAACATTTGGTGTTCTTCAGGGCGTAAAGGTATTCGTTACTGGTACTAATATCGCCGGACCTTTTGCCGGTTCTCTGATGGCTGAAATGGGTGCTAAAGTACTTCAGGCAGAGGCACCTTCTATTGCATG
The DNA here is from genome assembly GCF_025567415.1 of Dorea ammoniilytica. Taxonomy (NCBI): domain Bacteria; kingdom Bacillati; phylum Bacillota; class Clostridia; order Lachnospirales; family Lachnospiraceae; genus Dorea; species Dorea ammoniilytica. The sequence continues at coordinate 11,262 of NZ_JAOQJV010000013.1, read as the reverse complement.
CCAGACAAGAGGTACTCTTGCATGGTCTCAGAATCATCGTAATGAGTATTCTATCACAATCAACATGGCTAAAAAATCAGGACAGAAAATCTTCCTGAAATGTATCGAATGGGCAGATATCTGGATTGAAGCCGGACGTCCGGGTTCCTATGCTAAACGTGGTCTGACAGACAAAGTTTGCTGGGAGCACAACAAGAAGCTGTCTATCGTTCACGTATCTGGTTACGGACAGTTCGGACCATCGAAAGATAAACCGTCTTACGACGTATCCGGACAGGCAATGGGTGGATATATGTACATGAACGGTGTATCTCCTACATCAGGACCGTTGAAAGTTAATCCTTACCTTTCTGACTACATTACAGCTTACAATGCTTGTATTGCTGCTATGGCAGGATATATCGGAGCACAGAACACAGGCGAAGGAGATTCTTGTGACGTAGCTCAGTACGATACCATGTTCCGTCTGCTGGACAACTACCCGGCAAACTGGTTCAACAAAGGTTACCCGAAACAGGGCGAGCCGGTTCCATATCGTACAGGTAATAAGAGTGATATGGCTTCATGCTTCTCATTCTACGACACCAAGGACGGCGGTGCTATGTTCGTAGCTATCGTTGGACAGGGACCTGTAAAACGTGGATACCCGATCATCGGAATGGGCAAACCTGGTATCACAAAAGGAATTCCGAAGAACTGTACCGGATTCCCTCTGTTTGACCCACGTGGAAAACAGGCAGATGAGCTGTGTGCAAAATTCTGTGCTGAGCGTACATGTGATGAACTGGAAGAAATCTTCAACAAAGCTGCTATCCCATGCCAGAGAGCATATGGACCGGCTGATATCGAGAACGATCCTCAGTACGAAGCACGTGAGAACATCGTTGAATGGGAAGATCAGTGCTTCGGTAAGATGAAAGGTATCGGACTTACCAACATCTTCAAGAAACATCCTTCACAGATCGTTGCTGCTGCTCCTTGCTTCGGTGAGCACAACCGCGAAGTACTCGAAAGCTTCGGATATACAAAAGAAGAGATTGATGCTATGTATGATAAGGGAGATCTGGTAACATGGACACCTGCAGATACAGCAAGAATCAAAAACTTCGTAGAGTGGAACTTCTTCTGGGATCCGGAAAATCAGGCAAAACGTATTGGTCTGGAATATCCACCGAAAAAAGACAAATAAGAAATTAATTCATTCCTTATATGAACCGACTGCAGAGCAATCTGCAGTCGGTTTTATTTAATGAGAAAATCAAGAACTTAACCGCCCGGCGCACAAAAAAAAGCCTCAGGTACTTCCTGAAGCTTTTTTCAAAAGGCGCCAACCAGATTTGAACTGGTGATAGAGGTGTTGCAGACCTTTGCCTTACCACTTGGCTATGGCGCCATACAATATATGAGTGCTCTTCCCGAGACACTCATATATTATACCATTCTTTTTCTATTTCGTCAACATTTCTTCGACCTCTTCTTGCTCCGGCATGGATCGGATTGCACCTTTTTTAGTAGTTACGATCGCTGCTGCAGCATTCGCAAAATCAAGGATTTCGGTCAGATCCTTCTCGGTCAGATTATCAATGCCTCTTTCCAGCACACCATTCAATGCACTTCCACAGAATGTATCTCCGGCACCTGTCGTTTCCACGGTATCCACCCGGTATCCTGCCTTTTCTACACGCATACCCTTATAGTATGCACGGCTTCCATCTTTACCCATTGTAAGGAAAATAAGCGGGATATGATACTTCTCCTGCAGATACTGGATTCCTTCATCATAATCTTCTTTCCCGGACACAAACTGAATCTCATTATCGGAAATCTTCAATATATCACAATATCGGAACCCATATTCCATCATCTTCTTTGCTTCATCCAGAGACTTCCACAGCGGTGGTCTGAGATTCGGATCCAGTGAAATCAAGCATCCAGCCTCTTTTGCCACTTCTAATGCTTTTTTTGTTGCGCTCCTGACCGGCTCATCTGTCATCGATAATGTTCCAAAATGAAAAATCTTTGCCTGACGGATCACATCATAATCGACTTCTTCTTCCCGGAGCATCATATCCGCTCCCGGCTTTCTGTAGAAAGAAAAATCGCGATCTCCATCCGGGAAAGTATGTACAAATGCAAGCGTGGTCGGAATCTCTTGATCCATCCGAAGTCCTGTCGTATCTACTCCCACCTCTTCTATTGTTTCTTTCAGTAATTTTCCAAACTGATCTTCTCCGACTTTACCAAGGAATGCTGTCTTTCTGCCAAGCTTTCCAAGCATGGCAAGCACATTACACGGCGCCCCTCCCGGGCATGCCTCAAAACAGTTATTTCCCTGTTCACTCTGTCCATTCATTGCAAAATCTATCAACAGCTCACCCATGGCCGCTACATCATATTTCTTTTCCATCGTCTTTTCCTTTCATACAGTATTTTTCACATAGTTCTATATTCTTACATACCACCTGTATACATCTTCTGATCAATATCCCAGATTATCATTCACCAGAATCACCTTGATTCGTTTCGGTGCCTTGGAATAACGGGTTACCAGAAACTGGCTGCAAATTGTATCCGGTGATTTGCAGTCTGCGCAGGAACCTGTCTTCTTACACGGTGTCTGAATATCAAATCGCTGTGCGTTGACTGGTGCCGCCAGGTTACGCGCTCTCGCCCATGCATCATCCAAATCCTTAACTACTTTATTCATCCCAACAATCATCAGCACATGTTCCGGCCCCCAGGTAATCGCTGCCACACGATTGCCTTTACCATCGATATTAACCAGTATTCCATCTTCTGTAATAGCGTTTGTACTGCTGAGAAAATAATCGCACCCAAGGCACTGAAGTTCTACGCTTCTTTTCTCTTCCGGCGTACTACATGCATCTCTGTTATACACCGTATAATCGCCGGAACAGACCGCATCCTTCAGCCCGATATCTGCTATCGATACAGATCCTCCCCAGCCAACGCCGCTGCCAGCCGGGATCAGCGCAAGTGCAATCTTAAGCGCTTCTTCCTTCGTCTCCGCATAGTAACCTTCCATATTTCTGGATTCCAGTCCCCTGATGACCTTCTCAGCAAGTTTTCTGTTTCTCTCTGATACCATTTTATTCATAATGTCCTCCTATCCTCGCATTTTCATAAAATACAATGCCACCATAATCCTCGTACGATTCTCGTTGCTCATTATATCGTATCCCAGAATTTCTTTTACTTTATTCATTTTATAATTCATCGTATTCTTATGGCAGTACATTGCCTGTGCCGTATGCACAATGCTGCATTCATTTTCAAAAAATGCTTTTAATATATCCAGATAATCTGTGCTTTCTTTTTCATCATAGTCTATCAGCTCACCCAGCACCTCTCTGATAAATGCTTCTCCGGTGTCTTCATGTCTCAGATCTGACAGTACTTTATATACGCCCAGTTCATCGTATACCAGCAGATTTGTCGCAATCGCTGTCTTTGTCAGCTGATATGCCACCATCGCATGTTCGTAGCTGTCTTCCAGATCCTGCAGGCGCATTACCACATCGCCAATTCCCACATAGACCTGCATATCCTGCTTACAGATCTTCTGGAATATACGCCGAACCTGCTTTACTGTCTTATCTGCTACCATGATCAGAAGCCTGTCCTCATCTGTCACGACAACGCCTCGGAAATCCGAATACTGAAGCTGCTTTGCCAGTTCCTGAAGGCGCTTATTCTCTTCCCCCTCCCGGTAAGCATGACAGCTCAGGATTGCCATAATGTAATGCATATTACGATAAAATCCATTATGCTCAAAATGATGCAAATATGCCGCCTCATGCTCAGGATAATAGATTGCATTCTTAAGTGCCTCATTCAAATTCGTATCCCGCTGTTCATTCTCCAGAAGAATAGATGCAAATATGCGCATTACATCAAGATAGGGTGTCTTCCATCCACTTGAAAATAATGGAAACTTTTTCCTATTACAATAATCCACAATCCTCTGCGGATAGCAGCTGCCTTCATGAAGCGACAATACCAGTCCTCCTGTCCCGGCCTCAATCAATCTCTGCACAAAATCCATCAGCCATTCCTCAGACGTATACTGAATCCCCGCACTGAATATCAGTTCATCGCCATGCAGCAATTCGATAAACTCCGGATTTTCTACAATGTGCGTCCATCCAATCACCTTATGGAAACAGCTCTTTGTAACCAGGTGCATATCATACATCGGCTCAACTTCCCGATACAGTTCTTCCAATGCAACCGCCATATCTTACCCTTTCTGTCAATAAATTCAATTTTACCGCCATAAAATCATACACTTTTTATCCTATCGCTTCTATTTTATCAAAATTGTGCTCGAGGCACAATTAAAATGATATTTTCTGTAGCAAAAGGATATATACCATTACCATATATCATGATATATTGTTCATGAACACAAATGCATGATATTCATGCATCCCCCGAATCGTGTTCACATTCAATCTCCAGATTGCTAAAAGACTGCGTAACCACGCAGCCTTTTTTAGTTCAACAGACAGTTATTCAGCTAGTAGCTGCGTCTGACATCATTAGATGGCAGATTTTACGAATAGTCTGGGCGGGACTGAATATCTTCCCATCCGGCAGCAGCTCCGCTGCCGCCCGTCTATCCTATCTTTTCCATAATCTTATCAAGTATCACGCCTGCCACTTCTTCTTTTGACATGAGTTCCTGCTCTTCTGCGCCATTCTCAGTTATCAGCGTTACCACATTCGTATCTCCCGCAAATCCGGCTCCTGTCACCTTCAGATTATTGGCCACGATCATATCTGCATTTTTCTTCTTTAACTTTTGGGATGCATTCTCCAACAGATCCTGCGTTTCCATAGCAAAACCACACAAAAACTGTCCATCCCTCTTGTGCGCCCCGAGATACCCAAGTATATCCTGTGTCCGTTCCAATCCGATAGACATCTGATCATCCGACTTCTTGATCTTTTCCGAGCTGACAGTTGCAGGTCTGTAATCCGCTACCGCCGCTGCCTTGATAATAATATCTGCCCACTCGCTTCTCTCTGTAACTGCCTGAAACATATCTTCTGCACTGGTCACGCTAACCCGTTCCGCAAAAAGCGGTGCCGCAAGAGCCGTATGTCCACTGACCAACACAACCTCCGCACCTCTGAGTGCACTGATCTTTGCAAGACTATATCCCATCTTACCGGATGAATGATTGGTGATATAGCGTACCGGATCCAATGCTTCCTGTGTTGCGCCAGCTGTTACCAGCACACGCTTCCCTGCCATATCTTTTTCAAACGCACAGGCCATCAGAATATACTGAAATAATTCTTCTGGCTCCAGCATCTTTCCCTTACCGATGTCTCCGCAAGCAAGATGTCCGCTTGTCGGATATGCAATCGTCATACCATATTCTTCCAGTTTACGTATATTATCCTGCGTCACCGGATTCTCATACATGCGAGTATTCATAGCCGGTGCTACAATCTTAGGACAATCACAGGCAAGAATAGTTGTAGTCAGCATATCGTCAGCCATACCATGTGCAATCTTCGCAATAATATTCGCCGTAGCCGGCGCGATCATCACTACATCAGCCTCTTTAGCCAATTCTACATGCTCCGTACTATATTCGTGATTCCTGTCAAACGTATCCGTCAAACATCTTCTCCCTGTAAGTGACTCAAACGTCAGCGGAGCAATAAACTGTCTGGCGTGTTCTGTCATGATTACCTGTACCTGCGCTCCTGCTTTTACAAGAAGGCTTGTAAGTGCCGCACTCTTATATGCTGCAATACCTCCTGTTACACCAAGAACTACTGTTTTCCCCTTCAACATAGCCATGTTCTTATTCTCCTTCATTAGCAAATCACCGCCACATCTTCCACAGACTTTCTCTTTGGCATATCTGGTGATACAGTTCCATATCCAACACCGATCACAGATACTACCATCTGCTCCTCCGGGATACTCAAAATTTCATGCAGCTTCTTCTCATCGCGGATTCCCATAACCAGCGTTCCAATTCCCATCTCAGCCGCTTTCAACAGCAGATTTTCATTCGCCAGGCCAAGATCATAGACGCCCCAGCCATTGCCAAGTTCATTCGTTGGCTCTCCACTTCTTTCATAACCGGAGCGATTCTTAACCACTGCTGTAACAATCAACGCAGAAGCTCCCTCCACATTATTGGCATTAAATTCCGGCAGGCACTCAGTACGTACCTTTTCAAACATATCCTGAGAAAGTACACAATAATATCTTGCTGTCTGGCTGTTCTTCCATGATGGCGCATAAATTGCTGCCTGAATCATTTCCCTGATCTGTTCCTCTGACACTTTCTTTTCTGCGTCATACTTTCTAATGCTGCGCCTTGATTCTATAACTTTCTGAAATTCCATACTGACCTCCTGCTCTTCTGTCAAAATGATTAAGCTATAATCTTATAATGCTAGCCTTATTTTAACACATGTCCCTGATTGAGACAATGAATTTTAGTTTACATTTTCTATTGACTTTTTGTTTTTTAGTGCTATACTGGCAACATAACGCGCGTATCAATTTTAAAGAAAAAAGTTTACCGTTTTATGGTTTCTACTAACGCTCCTGTTCTCTACCACTGGACCGAACACACCGATGATGACCTGAACCGCACAATTGCTGATACCATACTCACCATCGATCACATTTATATCTATCATATAGAAGCACAAATGTATCAGGATGACGAGATTGAATTCCGTGTTTTTGATTATGGCTACAAATATGCTCTGGACAACCGCAGAGATCCTGATCACCTGATATTCCCCTCTCCGCGTATTTTACAGCTTTATGCCCACAAAGGACTCCCAGACTCCAAGTCAATCACTCTTGATTTTGGAAATCAGGGTACGTTTCTCTATACCGTCCCTGTATTTAAGCTGCTTGAACACGACCTCGCATACCTTAATAATAACAAAATGATCGTTCTGGCTCCCTTTATGATGCTTTCTCTGCGGGATTCTATCAGAGAGAAACGCACCAAAGAGAATACAGAAGCCTTGCATAATCTGATTTTAAATGATATACTTAGCTTAATTGAAAGCAATCGTTTATCTGGAAATATCACATCTGCCGATGCCATACGTCTCCAGCGTTTGCTCTACAAGTTATATCAACATTTATATGCTCATTATCCAGAATTCCAGGAAGGAGGTCTGAACGATATGATGGAAGATGGTCTTGTCTTAGATTGTGACATTTGGGAGCGAGATATCACTAAAAAGCTAACCAAAGAATTAACCGAACAGCTTACCGGAGAATTGACTGAACAAATTACAAATAAAGTTTCTGCTGAAACACATGCTCAAGATCTTGCAGACACTGTCCGCAAGTTATACCATAAGCTTCACAGTGTCGATCAGGTAGCAGATCTTCTGGATCTTTCTGTCGAACGCGTGACAGAGATTTTAGAATAATCGGAAGAGTCCGCAGGTGAATCTTCTTTATTTCACCTGCGGACTGCTTCTTTCAAATCTATTCTTCATTCACCAGTATCGGTACACCTGCGTCCTCGTATATTCCATCCTGTGATGTCTGTTTCCCGATTTCTGCGATAATTTTGGCACTGTCCCAGCCCAGGCTCTCGCATTCTGCATATGCCTTTTCCACATTGCCATTCTCCAGATATGCACGAATTGCACGGTATTCAATTTCATCCGGTGCTTTTGCAATATCCTGGCCTTCATTCCAGATCACCTTTTTATCCGACATTGTCTTACCATAAAATGCAACCTGTTTAGCATAACAGGTATACTCCTGCTTGGTTTCTTCTGATATTCCTTCTAATCTGACCGGAAATATGATGGTACTCTGCTTAATCTCCGGTACAGAGACAGTCTCCCAGAAAGTTCTTCCTCGCATCCGATATTCCAGCGTCTGTTCTTCATTCTGATCGCTTAACTCTGACGGATCCTGAAGCCCTGTCATGGATTGTATTCCAATACTCTTACTGCTCTTTAATACACAATATATATCACCACCTGCAAGCTGATACAATTGTGCTACTTCTACATCGTCGGACGCAATACCATAGAGCATTTCTGAATACCCCCACTCGCTATCCGTTATATGGTTGCAAAAAACATGTCCACCGATTATAACTGCCACAATCAATACGATACCGATAACTGCTTTCAATGTTGTTCGTCTTTTTATTTTTTTCATAATTTGAGACGCACTTTTCTGTATCTGAAGATCTGATTCTGTCTGGGCCTGCACCTGTATATCCTGCATTTTTTCACACGCTTCATAGACCCATCTGCACTCCTGGCACTCTGCAATATGATCCTCCACCATTTTTCTGCTCTCTTCCTGCAGGCAGTCATCTTCATATAACGCCAACAGATCCTGTACAATCGCACATTCCTTCTTCATATTCACCGTCCGCCTTTCTGCATCAACTGCTGAATCTTAGTCTTTGCCCTGTGAAATGTCACCCTCGCCCAGCCTTCTTTTCGTCCGAACACCTCACCGATTTCACGGTATGACAATTCTCCTAATACCCGCAGAGTAAACACTTCTTTATATGGCTCTTCCAGGTCGTGCAGTATCCGGTAGATTTCCATGGATTCCTGCCGTCTCCCCACCTGCTCATCCAACGCTCTCTCTAACTGATTACTCCTAAGCCTGTCCTCTTCCAGCTCTTTCGGACTATCGCTTATGACTTCACGCCTATGTTTTTTCTTCCAGGAAAAGTAAGTATGTTTTGCAATCTGACACAGCCATGTTCCCAACTGGCATTCCCCTTTAAACTTATGAATGGCTTTCATTGCACGAAAGAATGTTTCCTGCGTCAGTTCTTCCGCAGTTTCTCTGTTTCCATCCAATGACAGCAGATAATAATACACTTCTTTATAATATCGCGCATATATTTCTTCAAATTGCATCTCCTCACCCCCTTTGCCAATAAGACTCCGCACACGGCATTTCGTTACAGCAAATATAAATTTATTTGATTTTTCTAAAATCTGATATCCGAAATTTTATACCCGATCAATCTTCCTTATTTTCCTGTCATAGGTATAGACTCCATTCACTTCTTCTTCGATATCTGACCACTGCGTATAAACGCTGGCACAAAGTCCTTCTGGAATCAGTTCCCGCATCTTATCTGCCCGTTCTGTACAGCGTTTATTTAGCTCTTCTCTGGTCTTACATGCTCCATATCCGTATTGTTTTTCACACGCCGTATGTCCGCTTACCGGATAACTGTATCCTCCGTATTCCGATAATGCTGATGCGCGCTTTCTTTCCGGACGAATAAATAGCCCAAAGAAATAATTATGCAGGCTTGAGAAATCTCCGCCACCCTGATCAAACCACCCGCTCGCCTGATCAATCAGACGATCCGGATCCATTTCACGCAGAAGCCTTGTCATATCCTCCGTCTGGAACTGTCCCCAGCCTTCATTAAAGATTACCCAGGATGCGATGCTCGGATGTCCTTTCAGTACATACACCGTCTCACGCATTTCCCGGACAAACTCCAGACGTCCGGCCTTATTCTTTCTGGAAAGCAGACTCGGATAAATGTCTCTCATCGGAATCTTAAGCCACGACATTACCGTTGCCAGGTAAGTCACAAACCAGTGCTTATATCGTTCCCCGCCATTTACCATATCCTGCCATACTACAATGCCAAGGCGGTCACAATGATAATACCATCTCTGCGGTTCGATCTTAATATGCTTGCGTACCATGTTAAATCCAGTCTTTTTCATTTCTGTAATATCAAAGATAAATGCCTCATCACACGGTGGTGTATACAATCCCTCCGGCCAATATCCCTGATCCAGCACACCATTCTGAAACTGTTCTTTTCCATTCAGACAGATACGTGGAAACCCTTCTGTCTCTGCATCCGGCTCCAGTGAAAACTTCTGCATAGCGAAATAACTGATTATCTGATCTTCACCCATTGTTACTTTGTAATAATACAGATACGGTTCTTCACATGTCCATAATCTGACATCCGGAACAGGTATCTCAATCCATGCACTTGTGTTCCCTTTAGTTTCTGTTATCACCGTCTCAGGTATTTCAAACAGGCTGGAAACATCTTCTGCACATTTCATTGCCTCTGGATAAATCGCCGCTTTATGCACTGTAATCCGACACTTCTGCTCTGGTTCAGACGCGTGAACACAGATTCTTACCACGTTCCGATCTATATCTGGTATTCCTTCCAGTTCTGTTATATATACTTCCGGTACGTATTCCATCCATACGGTCTGCCAGATACCGCTCTGAGCCGTATAAAACATGCCACCTGCTTTTAATTTTTGCTTTCCTTTGGCGTGATAAGATGTATCACTGCGATCTTTCACAGCTACTGTAAGTTCATTTGCCCCATCATGCACAGCATCGGTAATATCCAGTTCAAACGGAAGATATCCTCCCGTATGTCTGCCAGTCTGATGTCCATTCACATACACAACACATGCCTGGTCCACTGCTCCAAAGTGAAGAATCAGACGATGCTTCTTCAACTGTACTTCATTCACATCTATGGTACGCTTGTACCACAGATATTCCTCCGGCTGCAATTGACGATTCACTCCTGACAGTACTGCTTCCGGTGAAAATGGCACCAATATCTTTCCATCGTATTTCTCCGGCTTCTGAAAAGCATCCGTAAATGCATACTCCCAATATCCGTTCAGATTGATATATGAATCTCTGACAAGCAACGGTCGCGGATACTCTGAAAGTACATGTTCCGGATCTATCTTCTTTCCCCATCTGGTATATAACTGCTTCATAAGCCATCCCCTTTTCCATCACAATTATTTTTTATTATACCATGCCGCACGTTGATACGCTCTATCTTCAGACAGAGAAATCCCCGACCTTTCTTTCGAAAGACCGGGGATTTCCGGAGACTATTTTAATTGCTTATTGTTCATTTAGAACTACATGATGCATTGTCTCTGATTTTAATATCTTACATGTATGACAGGTGTCCGAACATTGGCCAGAATTTCAGGAAGATATAACCAAGGATAATTGCAAGCAGTGCTCTTACAATTACGAATGGAATACCATATCTCATCTGCTTGCTTGCATCCAGTCCACTACCTACTGTGATAGCACGCACACTTACAGGAAGCAGGAACTCTGCATTGTAACCCATTACCGTGATGAACCAGTATGGTACCGGATTCAGTCCAAGGTTTGTACACAGTGTCAGGATGATCGGAATTGTTACGGCTGCTGATACGGTAGAG
>NZ_JAOQJV010000012.1:0-80939 GCF_025567415.1 Dorea ammoniilytica | reverse complement strand
TATGTTGGCGGCATAAAAACTGCCACCAGTTTCTCGTATCTGGTGGCAGAAATAGTTTTTATTTTTTTGATTGTCTACTTGACGGGAAGCAGTTCAATCGACTGGGGGTCTTCTGAAGATTTTCCTGCTATCCAGGGTATCGTCAAGATTAATAACAGTGTAGAAGCCTATGTAACTATGCATCCGGGAAAAGGTAACATTACCGATGATCTTATGAAAGCCATGTCCATCATCCAGAATGTTTGCGGATATTTTCTAAAGAGCAACCGGTTTGAATCCAGTAATATTCCGCATTTCCAAAAAGTATTTATCAGTGAATTACTCAGCGGAAACATTAAAAATGAAAAACAACTGAATGAATGGTTTCAGGATATGAATTGTGAAATCCTGCCTCCTTATATCCTTACTGCTGTCACTGCACGAAATTCCGACGAAAAGCTGGCACTTTCCATGATTCGCAGATCCTGCCAGTCTCTTTTGCCCAATCAATTGATCTTAATACATGACAACGTTTTATATATTCTTCACTATAAGGCGAGCAAAAAGGGCAGTAGTCTCCATGAATACCAGTCCTCTCTCACTAAAATCGTAAAGCGTTTTCATGCACAGGCTGGTATCAGTCAGCATTTTAGCAATCTACTTCTTATAGAAGATTACAAAATCCAGACATTAGATGCCATCAAATATGGGCAGATACTTAATCCCGATGCCCGTTTATACCTGTATCAGGATTATATACTTCCGGCAATACTATATCCGCGTATCGAACAAATGCCTGTTAATAATTACATGCCAAAATCATTAGAAAACATGAATGCATATGACATGGAAAATGCAACCGAATTTCTTCCAACTTTAAAAAGTTATATCTTTAATCTGAAGAATACCAAAGAAACCGCCAGTGAATTGCACATCCACCGCAACACATTATTATATCGAATTAATAAAATAGAAGAACTATTCGGCATCACACTAGACAGTGCAGAGGATTTTCTATATATCATGATGATATTTTACATGCAGGATTTAAAAAAGAATGTGTAAAAAAACAGCACCTTTCTTCCCATATAAAGGAAAAAGGTGCTGTTTCTAAGTTCAGCTATCTTACAGAATATCGATATATTCTCCTGCCAGTGCTTTGTTCATACTACGTACTGCGCAGAATTTTCCACACATGCTGCAGGTATCGCTGTGATCCTCTTCCGGACTTCTGCTGTCACGGATTGCCTTTGCATGCTCCGGATCCAACGCACATGCATACTGTGCTTCCCAGTCAAGCTTCTGTCTTGCTTCAGCCATCTTGTCATCAATGTCTCTTGCTCCCGGCACGCCCTTAGCAATATCTGCCGCATGAGCCGCAATCTTGGAAGCAATGATTCCCTGCTTCACATCATCAACATTTGGCAGTGCCAGATGTTCTGCCGGTGTTACATAACACAGAAATGCAGCTCCGCTCATAGCGGCTACTGCTCCACCGATTGCACTTGTAATGTGATCATATCCCGGTGCAATATCAGTTACGATAGGTCCCAGTACATAGAATGGAGCTCCCATGCAGATGCTCTGCTGGATCTTCATATTAGCTGCCACCTGATCAAGCGGTACATGTCCCGGTCCTTCTACCATAACCTGTACATTATGTGCCCACGCACGTTTGGTAAGTTCTCCCAGACGTACTAACTCTTCAATCTGGCATACGTCGGATGCATCAGCAAGGCATCCTGGTCTGCAGGCATCACCAAGCGAAATCGTCACATCGTATTCTTCACAGATATCCAGAATCTCATCATAATATTCATAGAACGGATTCTCTTCACCTGTCATGCTCATCCATGCAAATACGAGACTTCCGCCACGGCTTACGATATTCATTTTACGTTTGTGCTTTTTAATCTGTTCGATCGTCTTTCTTGTTATTCCACAGTGCAGCGTTACAAAATCAACGCCGTCTTCGGCATGCATCCGAATTACATCTACGAAATCTCTGGCAGTCAGTGTTGCCAGATCTCTTTGATAGTGGATGACGCTGTCATATACCGGAACAGTACCGATCATTGCCGGACATTCATGAGTCAGTTTTCTACGGAATGGCTGCGTATCGCCATGGCTGGACAGATCCATGATGGCTTCTGCCCCCATATTTACCGCACTCATTACCTTCTGCATCTCAATATCATAATCTTTACAGTCTCTGGATACGCCCAGATTCACATTAATCTTTGTACGCAGCATGCTGCCGACTCCTTCCGGATTTAAACAAGTATGATTCTTGTTTGCGCAGATGGCTACCTTACCCTCTGCTACCAGCTTCATCAGCGCCTCGGACGTCATGTGTTCTTTCTCTGCAACTGCCTTGATCTCAGGTGTTACAATTCCTTTTCTTGCTGCGTCCATCTGTGTTGTGTATTCTCTCATCTTTTTTCTCCTTCTTCGGGATATCCCGGTTCTTTATTGCCCACAACATTTTTCTTACGCGACAGAAGGTGGTGCCCCCAATCTGCCGCCATGCATTACCTTTCAGTCCGTATCTGGTTCAGTGCTCCACCCTTTTCCAATGCAGAGATCAATACATATGCCAGAATACTTCCCACAACTGTAGAAACAAGAAATGGCACAATATAGACAAATAATCCGGTTGGATTCAGTCCCATCAAAAGCTTTGCAACCGGATAAGCTGCAATTCCTCCCAGCACGCCGGTTCCAAACGCCTCAGCACAGCAGGTCAGCCAGAGTTTTCTACACATTGCATATACCAGTCCACAGCACAGAGCTCCAACCATACTTCCCGGAAATGCCATCAGACTTCCGAGTCCAAGAAGGTTACGGATCAGACTTGCCGCAAATGCAATGCCGACTCCCCACCATGGTCCAAGTACAACTGCTGCCAGCACATTTACCATATGCTGTACCGGTGCACATTTACTTCCAAGTATCGGAAAGCTGATAAAGCTTCCGACTACAGCAACCGCTGTCAGAACACCTGCAAGAGCAAGCTTCTTAACTGTGTCATTCTGTTTCATCTTGATTATCCTCCTTTCCTGCCATAGTAGTTGAGTAACTCTCTTCTATAAATAAGAAAAGAGACACCCCGTAAGGGCATCTCCTAAATCACTGATTACTCGCTTTGTTGTCCCTACGTTGGCATTATCCAAATCAGGTTATGGGTCGAGAAATGCATTCTCCTCTCAGCCAGCTTTTTACGCCAGCTCCCCGTAACGATCATTCTATTCATCCTATATTATACTATTATGCGAGATAATTTTCAAGGTAATTATCATAAAAGTCCCCTGTTCAATTATTTCTTTTCCGTAAAATAAAAAACGCTCCCTTTCAGAGAAACTGTTTATAACTGTTCATCTGAACGGGAGCATCTTATTTTATAAAGACAATCTCATCTTAATATATTCTTCCATCATATCAGCTGTGCCATCAAGTCCCAGTCTGCTGCTGTTAATACTGATATCATATCCTCTGGAGTCACCCCATTTGGTCTTACAGTAATGATTGTGGTACGTCTTACGCTTACGATCATGACGTGCGAGCAATTCCTCGGCTTCTCCTCTGGATACACCTTCACGCTGCATGGTACGTTCAATCTTGTCCTGCATATCCCCTAATACGAAGAAACTGATCAAGTTCGGATTCTCTTTCAGAATCGTCTCTGCACATCGTCCCACGATAACAAAAGACTCACCCTCGTCAGCTTTCTTTCTCAGAAAATCAAACTGCAGATTAGCAATGTTTTCCTGTGGAGAATTACTGTAGCCTTTTACCGTTCTAGAGAAAAATGGAATCTTCGGCAACTCATCGAATTTTTCCAGTGTCTTAACATCCACTTTCTTGTCCAATGCAATCTCGCCGAGCATATGATAATCATAAAAAGTCAGTCCAAATCGTTTTGCCAGCTCCTCTGCTATCCTATGTCCACCGCTTCCATACTCACGTCCAATGGAAATAATCAGCTGTTTCTTCAGTTCCATACTATCACATTCCTTTCCATTAACAATATCTGAGCCAGATTCCTACTGTTGCAACCACCATTACGATAATTGTTGCCGGAACTGCACTCTTGCAGTATTTGCCCCATCCAACGATGTGACCTTCTTTTGCGATAACCGACATACCTACTACATTCGCTGATGCTCCGATTGGTGTTGCGCTTCCTCCGATATCTGTTCCCATGGAAAGTCCCCATGCCAGTGTAGAAATATTCACACCATTCAGGGCTGCCAGACTCTGGATAACAGGAACCATTGTAGCCGCAAATGGGATATTATCTACAAATGCACTTGCAATTGCAGAAACCCAAATGATAATCGCTACCATTACATACAGGTTGCCACCACTGACACTACCAATAAATTCGGCGATCAGCTTCAAAACATTTGTCTGCTCCAGACCACCTACTACGACAAAAAGTCCAATGAAGAATAACAGCGTCTTATAATCTACGCCTTTAATCACCTTCACTATATTTTTACCGGATGTAATCAGTGTAACGATTGCAATTCCAAGACCAATCGTCGCTACCGTAAGTCCTGTCTGTGCATGTGTTACAAGAAGTACAACTGCACACAGAAAAATGACTGTGCTGATTGCAAAACTTGTCTTATTGGTAATCGCTGACTTCGGATCCGGATATTCTGCTACTACTTTTCCAGTACGCTTTACACGAAGTTCTTTGTGGAAAATCAAATAGTAATAGATTACTACCAGAATCAGTGAAATACCAGCCAGTACACCAGTATTGGTAATAAAGTCTGCAAATGTCAGCTGCAGAGATGTTCCGACAATGATGTTCGGCGGATCTCCGCACATAGTTGCTGATCCTCCAAGGTTCGCGCAGAAGATCTCTGCCAAAACCATCGGCACCGGATCAAAGTCCAGCAAATCAGCAAGTTCCAATGTAACTGCTGCCAGGAACAGGATAACTGTAATACTGTCAATGAACATTGCCAGTATCGAAGACATAAACATGAATGTAATAAAGATCGGTATCACTTTATATTTTACCGCTTTTGCGATCGTCATGCAAAGCCATCTGAAAAATCCCGCTGCTGCCATACCTTCTACCATGATCATCATACCGGCTACGAAAATGATCGTTGCCCAGTTGATGCCGGCAGAACTCTCAGAAGCCTCACCTGCTGTGTACCAAAATCCCCTCGTAAATATCTGAGCCACATTCAATGTCTCTGTCAATGCTGTCATACTATGCATGCAGATTCCAAATACAACAACCATTGTAACCACTGCACATCCCAAAGTAATAATATGACGTTCAATCTTGTCCATGATAATCAGTAAAAACATTACCAAGAATATCAGGACAGCCGCAATTTGTGCCGCCATAGCTTATTGCCTCTCTTTCCTTTGTATTTTCAATTTCCAAATGCCTATTATAGTCGGAAAGATTGTTAAATTCAATGTCAATCTAGCAAAAAAATTGTACTAAAAAAAGTGCTTTTTTTCTTTCTGTACTTTCTCCACAGGTCAGGCCAAAAATCTAACAGTTGGAGGCCGGTACAAAATAATACACACAACTGTTATTCATCCAGTTTTATCCCCGCCAGTGCCTGTGCAAATGCATTGTTCACCGGTTCCTCTTTCTGCTTTTTCAGATACTTCTGCACATCTTTTTTGGACACGCCTGCACCTTCTTTGGCTCTTCTCGCCTTAAATGCCTCCAGCTTTTCCTTATATCCACATGTGCACACAAATGTCTCTGCATCGCCTTTCTTGATCAATTCCATCTTTTTATGACAGTTTGGACATCTCGCATTGCTGGTTCTTGCTACCGTCTCTTTATAACCACATTCTCTGTCCTGGCACACCAGAAGCCTCGCATTCTTACCTTTAACTGCCAGCATCCTCTTCCCGCAGCGCGGACATTTGCTGTTCGTCAGATTATCGTGACGGAAAGTTCCATCTGCCTGCTTAATCTCCTGAATCAAGTCTTTTGTGTAATCTTTGATCTCATGAAGAAATGTCTTTTCTTTCCCATTTCCAGCGGCAATGTCCGACAACTGCATTTCCCATCTGGCTGTCAGTTCCGGTTTCTTCAGGTCTTCCGGCACTAATTCTAGCAGTTGTTTTCCCTTTGATGTGATCCGGATCTCATTACCATTCTTTTCTATCAGAAACGTATGGAATAGCTTTTCGATAATGTCTGCTCGGGTTGCTACTGTTCCAAGACCGCCTGTTTCGCCCAGTGTTTTCCGCTCTTTGACATTATCAGACTCCATATAACGGACCGGATTCTCCATCGCACTCAGCAGGGTTGCCTCGGTAAATCTTGCCGGTGGCTTCGTCTTTCCCTGCGACCGCATAATTTGGGAAATATCTACTTCCTGACCTTTTTTCAGTGTCGGAAGCTGCTGTCCTGCTAATCTCAGCTGATCCCCGCTTTTATCATCTTCTTCCTCATCCAGAGACATATTGTCATAGACCGCTTTCCAGCCTTCTTTCAATACAACCTGCCCTTTCGCCCCAAATACCGCGGTAGCCACAGATGGCTTCGCAGATATTTGCACAGTAGCTTTCATCGTCGTCTGTTCATACTCATATGCCGGATACAGTACACCGATAAAACGGCGTACTACCAGATCGTAAATCTTCCGTTCTTCATTACTCATGTGATCTAATTGTACGTATTCTTCCGTCGGAATGATCGCATGGTGATCACTGACCTTCTTATCATCCACAAATGCTTTGCTTGTACAGATCGGTGCCTTCAAAAGTGCTGGAATATATGCTTTATACGGTCCGATATTGCAGGCTTTTAGCCGTTCTTTGATGGTTGGCACAATATCCGAACCGATATATCTGGAATCGGTTCTTGGATACGTCAATACCTTATGATGCTCATACAGACGCTGCATGATATTAAGCGTCTCCTTCGCCGAGAATCCATACCGCTTATTGGCATCTCTCTGAAGTTCCGTCAGATCATAAAGACCCGGAGACGACTTCTTCTTTGCCTGCTTCTGCACATCTGTAATGACCAGTTTCTGCCCCTTAATGCTCTTTTCTATCTGATCAATAACTTCCTTCTTAAATGACCTGAGGCTTCCGGTCTTTGCATTCTGCCAGGTCCATTTCACGCCTCCTGCCATACACTGTAAGCCATAATAATCTTCCGGCTTAAATGCACGGATTTCTTCTTCCCTGCGCGCGATCATCGCCAGTGTCGGGGTCTGCACACGACCACAGGATAACTGCGCGTTATACTTGCAGGTCAGTGCACGGGTTGCATTGATTCCCACCAGCCAGTCTGCTTCTGCACGGCTCTTTGCCGCATGATACAGTGCATTGTACTGTCTGCCATCTTTCAGATGTTCAAATCCTTCACGAATCGCCTTGTCTGTTACCGAAGATATCCACAATCTCTTAATCGGCTTGTGACAACCGGATTTATCCAGGATCCATCTGGCAACTAGCTCGCCTTCCCGACCGGCATCCGTTGCAATGATAATCTCCGATACATCCTTTCGGAACAGCTGGGACTTCACATTCCGATACTGCTTTGCTGTCTGACGAATTACAACTAATTCCCATTTTTCCGGCATCATCGGCAGATACGACATATTCCATTCTTTAAATTTCTTATCATATTCTTCCGGATCTGCCAGTGTTACCAGATGTCCCAGTGCCCAGGTCACAATATACTGACTGCCCTCAATGGCACCCGGAATATTTTTATTGCATTTCAGCACCCGCGCAATATCACGGGCTACCGAAGGTTTCTCTGCTAAAACAAGTGATTTCATAAATATCCTCCTGCTAATTACAATTTCATGAGCGAATTTTCCTCATTTCACCACCATTTTATGAGCGAATTTTCGCATGCTTGTCACTATTTCATGAGCGAGTTTTTATATAACAAGCACTATTTCATGATTTAGTGACTATTATATCAGATTCGTATATCTTACTATCATCCACATATGCACCACTGCAAACAACGGCACCAGCATCCGGAATGACATGTGCTTTGTCTTGTGCCTGAAAGTCTGCATCCCGATCCAGGCACCTGCTGCCCCACCGATCAACGCAATGCCCAGCAGTGTCTTCTCTGGGATTCTCCATCTGCCCTCCCTGGCATATTTTTTATCCAGGCCATATAAGATAAACGCTATGACATTTACGCAGATGTAGTATATTCCGATAATTCCGTATTCATTTACTATATTCATGTTATCATCCTCTTATGTTCTTTCATTTTTCATAGTACCTTATCCTATTTAGAAAATCGTGTAAGCACGATTTCTACATTGCGGCTTATTGCACAAAAAAATCACCGCCCCCGCAGCTCCATGTCTGCAAAAACAGTGATTTTTAAATGCGCGATCAGGGGTTCGAACCCTGGACACCCTGATTAAGAGTCAGGTGCTCTGCCAGCTGAGCTAATCGCGCTTATTTCGTTTTCCGTTCCTCGCGAACGCAAGATTTATTATAGAGTAACTTTCCAAAAAAAGCAAGTACTTTTTTGAAATTTTTTCAAAAAATTTGTCGGGGTAGTTTTTCAAGGTAAAAAACAGATGATTTCCCGTACTTTGTCTTCTAATTGTTATTCATATTCCTCCTTTCCGCCGAATATATATACTCTATAGCTACATATCCAGGAGGTTTTTATGATCCGCATTATTCCACGCCAGTCTTTCCCATATATGATCGTCACGATGATCCTTGGTACGCTGAATCATTTTCTCTATGACTGGTCTGGCAAGAATCCTGTCATCGCTCTTTTCACTCCTGTCAACGAATCTGTCTGGGAGCACATGAAACTGCTCTTCTTCCCATTTCTATTGCTGTCTTTGATCGAATATATCATCCGCAGGCCGGACAGGGCTCGCTTCTTCGGTTCCAGACTGTTCGCTGTCTGGTGCGGTATGCTTTTCATTATCATGCTTTTCTATGGATACAGCGGCGCCATCGGCAAGTCTTTCGTGCTGATTGACATTCTTCTGTATTATCTTGGCGTTATAATCACATACAGCCTCTCCGCAAACACAGAGAGACTGTTCCATGGCACTTCCATACTCACGATCTTTTTATGGTGGACCGGAAGTACCCTTTTATTATTCCTTTTTACTTGTTTTCCACCGGAGATACCACTGTTTATCAGTGCTTAATCCTATTTTGATGCATCTACATTATCGTCATGATTATAATCAGATTCATTTGCTGTTACTACATTTTTATACAAATCGTCTAACGTCTGATATCCATAATATTTCCAAAGCATATCCGTCATCGACTGATCCTTCACGTCGGTTCTAATCGTAAATTTATTTTTTGGAGTACGATAAAGTACAGTTTACAAGGGACTACACAGGGTAGGTATCTGACGGGAGGGGTGCCGCCAGTCAGATTTTCCATGTGATGTTCAAGCTGTCGCTTGTGGCGGCTATGGTGGTGATCATCAAATCCACCACACGCCGCTTGTCATCAAAAGATACATTCTCCCAGGTATCGAGGTAGCCGGAAATCTGGCTGACCTGTTCCGGGCTGATGGCCTCCACAGTCAACTCCGCTATCCTTGCCAGAAGTTCCTGCTTGCGCCCGTCCAGTTCCGCTATCTTCACATTCACATAGGAGAACAGGACATTGTTTGCCCCCGTCAGACTGTCCACCAGCTTTTCAATCTCGCTGTCTACATGGGCAAGTTCCACTTGCAGGGCGGTGATTTTCGGGTTTGCCTTTGCCGCTTTCTTTTTTCCTGTCAGCGTCTTGTAGCTTGCCAGCTTCTTTACCATCTGCTGATAAACAACCGCTTCCAGTTCCGAAGTGATGATTTTCCCACAGCCAGGACAGCTTTTATTGTCCAGCCGTTTCGTGCAGCGGAGATACTGTTTGCCGGAGGGATTGTAGATACTCATAAGAGCATACCCGCAATTCCCGCACTTGATTTTTCCTGCCAGCCATGTGTGGGTGGCTTTCCGGGCAGACTGGATTTTCATGTTGTTCATCAGCTTCTTGCGGCAGGTCAGCCAGGTGTCGGAGGGGACGATACCCTCATGGGGAGCCAGTACCAGCATTTGGTCTTTTAAGTCGTTTTTCTTGCTGGCCTTTACATCTCGCCCTTGATACAGATAGCAGCCGTTCATGCCCGTAAAATCGGCAACGTCATTGACAATGACTGTACCTTGACTTTTGAAAAATTCGTACACATCAAGGTCTGCCTGCACATAGACAGGATTGCGTAACATCTGCGCCAGCGTGGGGCGTATCAGCTCTTTGCCATGGAACAAAATCCCCTGTTCGGCAAAGTACCGGGTAATGTCCCCGTAGGAAGTTGTGGGCTGGGCGTACATCTCAAACATCAGCCGGATATTGGCCGCTTCCTCCGGGTTTACCACCAGCTTCTTTGTGTTGATACCGTCCATCTTGATAGGCTCCGTATGGAAGCCGTAAGGGGCTTTCCCGCCCATCTTAAAGCCCCGCTGACTGCGGGAGTAGTAAGCGTCCGTTACCCGCTTCTGTATCGTTTCCCGTTCAAGCTGGGCGAACACGATACAGATATTCAGCATGGCCCGTCCCATCGGCGTGGAGGTATCAAACTTTTCCGTAGAGGACACAAACTCCACATTGTACTGCTGGAACAGCTCCATCATGTTGGCAAAGTCCAGAATGGAACGGCTGATACGGTCGAGCTTGTAAACCACGACCTTTGCAATCAAGCCCCGCTTGATGTCCCGCACCAGTTCTTGAAACTTCGGACGGTCTGTGTTCTTGCCGCTGTACCCTTTGTCTGTGTATTCCTTGCAGTTACCGCCTTTCAACTCGTATTTGCAAAATTCAATCTGGCTTTCAATGGAAATGCTGTCCTTTTTGTCTACCGATTGTCTTGCATAGATTGCGTCTATCCGATTGTTCATATTGTCGCTCCTTTTCTTAAAAAAGAAACGGAGCTGCTGACAGTTCTATTATACCGCCAGCAGCCCCGCAAATCAATGATGGGTTTGGAAAACCTTATGTCCCGGCTTCCTCACTCTCCCGCTTGTCGGCGTACTTGCGGAACACCTCATAAAGCTGCTGTTCCAGTTCCCGGCGTTTGGCTGCTTCCTGTTCCGGCGTGAACACCGGGGAGAGATTTTCCAGTGTGATTTCCTTTCCCTGAAAAGTCACGATTTCGATTTCCTTTTTGTATCTGATATTACTTATAAGATCACCTTTCCTTTCCATGCTGCCGCTGTTGCCGTTTCAGTTCCGCTAAAATCTCCGGCGGGATACGGTCAACCAGCCGCCGCATATCGTCCAGTTCGCTTTTTAACTTCGCCCGTTCCATCGTGTCATTCATCTTGCCTTTTTCGCTGGCCTTTGCCCTGACTTCCAGCTTTTCATTTTCCGCTAACAAGTCATTGATTGTGACCTTGTATTTTTTCAGTTGCCCGGAGAAGTTCTCCATCTGCGGAAACCACTTTTTCAGCATGGAGAGGGCTTCCTCTTTCTTCTTTCCGGCGTTCAGCGGGGTAATGCCGGAGAGAACCGCTTCAATGGCCCTCGCCTGTTTGGAGAGGTTGACCGCCTGTTTGAACAGCCGGGTGGGGATATGCTTCCGGCCCGTCTTGCTGGCGCTTTCCCCACGCTCCAGGTCGGGGTACTGCTCCACCATACAGGCGTGAAAATCGTCCTGCCACTTCGTCAGATTGGCCCGGTTGCCGATAATTTCTTTGGCGCACAGGCGGTTGTCCTTTGTCAGCGGCACAAAGACCAAGTGCAGATGGGGCGTTTTTTCATCCATGTGTACCATAGCCGAAACGATGTTCTCCCGGCCCACCCGGTCAATGAGGAAGTCCGCCGCCCTCTGGAAGTAGGCCGCTATCTCCTTTGGGGACTTGCCCTTGAAAAACTCCGGGCTGGCGGTAATCAGCGTGTCCACAAACCGAGTGCTGTCCTTGCGGGTGCGGCATCTGGCCTGCTCGATGCGGCTCTGAATGAAATGGTAGTAGCGGCCATCCGGCTTGACGATGTGGAAATTGTACTTGCTCCGGCTGGTGTCAATGTCCGGGTTGCTGGCGTACTGCTCCTTTTTCCGTTCATGGTGGGCTTCCAGCGGCCCCGCCGGGTGGCCCTTGTGCTTCTCAAATCGCAAAATTGCGTGTTGTGCCATTGAACTCCTTTCCCCATTCCATTCCTTTCCGGCGGGTTTTCCCGCCGAAAATATCTCTGATAGGATTGGAATGGAATGAATGTAAATAGATGGTTTTAATCTCTGTATTTCTATATACCGTCAGATTTCCGTACTTCAAGAGGATTGATTTTCGTACTCGCCAAGTACGGTTTTCAGCCCTCCGGCGTACCATAACCGGATTTCTTGAAGTCGGTGTTTGGAACCGCTTCATAGGATTTCGGGTAAATGCGGTTGGGTTTTCCACAGCCCTGTTTCTGGATTTCCACCAGCCCCGCATACTGCAACTCCCGCAGGGTGTTGACCGCTTTCTGCCGCCCGCAGCGGAGCAAAGCGACCACCTCGCAGATGGGGTAGTACAGGTAGACCCGCCCGTACTCGTCCGCCCAGCCGTTCTTCCGGGACAACTCCGCCCGGCGCAGGACAAAGGCATACAGCACCTTCGCTTCGTTGCTCAAGGGCTGGAATGTGGGTGCTTCAAAAAGGAAATTGGGGAGCCGGGTGAAACTGAACGCCTTTTCCGGCTGGTGAATATAAATCGTGTTTGTCATAGCGTGTTTTGTGGACGGTTAGAGGCCCGTTTTCCGGGGCGAATGATAAATGATACCAGCCGCCCCGGTTGAGGGCTTGCGGAGCCTTGCAAATCAAGGCTTTTCCCGCTCTTAACTGTCCACAGCAGACCTCCTTTTCCGTTCACTTTCTGTTTTCTGCCGCCTGTGAACTCTGGCGGCGCAGTCCGGGCAGTATTTGCCCCGGTTGGACTTCGGGACGAACACACCGCCGCACTCCGCACAGCGTTTCAAGTCCCTGTCCCGGTAAATCTCCGCTTCCAGCGTCCTGTCCAGCAGCAAGACCGCCCAGCGGAACCACTTGCAGCAGACGGAGAACGAAATCATCTGCGGACAGGCGCAGGTGTCGCCATCGTCCAGCGCAAGGCAGTTTCCGTCCTCGCAGTTGCAGCACTCCCGGCGTATCAGGCCGCTGGCTCGTCTCTTCTGGGGCGGGGTTATGCGGTAGGGGGAGCCGTCCGGCCTGTGTTCCAGCGGCGGCAGGTGTTGATAGGGTCTTTTGCTCATGCGTCCCTCCGTTTTCTTTGGCGTGTTCTGTTTCCAAGGTGCTTGTCCATCGATGAACTATCCCAAGTCTACACCTTTTTGACCGCCTGTGCCGTATATCCAAGAGGTAGGAAATCAGCCTGAAAAACTCCCTATTTCCACGCTCTCGGATTTGTGATATAATCAAAAAAAGATAAAAGACAAATTCAGGTTTCTGGTCTTCTTGCACAAAATAAAGGAGGAGCTATTATGCAAATTGTTTATATTCCAAGCGAATCAATGTCTGTTCAAGGTAAAAAAGATGAAATCTATAAAAGATATGGGAAAGACTGGAATATTAGAGAACAGGGAGGAGGTAACGGAAATTGGTTGTTGACCAGAAAAAGTGATGTGCTTGTAGATGGAAAAAGTTATCGTACTTTTGTACTTGAACACTACGGTAAATCCAAGCTGACAGCGAAGCTTGTTGATAAATTTCGTGAAGATGTAGCAAATGGTAAAATAAAACTGTAAATGCCTATGCCGTTATGCTATGAGCATAGTACATAGCATAACGGCTTCTCTTTCGTTGAGCTAGCAAGGAGGGTGAATATGTCTTTATCCATACAAGAGCGATTAAAAGACCTACGTGTGGAGCGTGGCTTGACGCTGGGGCAGCTTGCGGAGCAGACCGGGCTTTCCAAGTCTGCGCTGGGCAGTTACGAAACGGAAGACTTCAAGGACATCAGCCACTATGCCCTTATCCGGCTGGCGAAGTTTTACGGTGTGACCGCTGATTATCTGCTGGGGCTGTCTGAAATGAAAAATCACCCAAACGCCGATCTTGCAGACCTGCGTTTGAGTGATGAAATGATTGACCTGCTGAAAAGCGGGAGGATAGACAATACCCTGCTGTGTGAGCTGGCGGCGCACCCGGATTTCCCCCGGCTGATGGCTGACCTTGAAATCTATGTGAACGGAACGGCACTGAAACAGGCGCAGGGTGCAAACGCCATAGTGGACACGATGAGCGCAACTGTTATAAAAAAGCATAATCCTGGCATGAGTGATACGCAGTTAAGACAGCTTATCACCGCCCATATTGATGAGGACGAGTTTTGCCGCTATGTGATACAACGGGACATAAACGGGATTGCCCTTGCTCTGCGGGAAACACACAAGGACGATTTTTTCAGCGTCCCAGAGGATAACCCGCTAAAAGAAATGCTGGAAACTGCTGGTGAAATCGTCAGCCAGGACAGCGACACGGAACAAGCGTACTTGGCGTTTATCTGCAAACGGCTCAAGCTGAATTTTAGGAAGCTGTCAGTAGAAGAACGGAAGTGGCTGAAAAAGATTGCGGAAAAATCCGACTTGCTGAAGAATCCAAAACCGCAGAGAGGACGAAGATAAAAAATGCCTGAACGGCGGTTCTGGTTTTTCAGAACCACCATCCAGGCATTTTGTTTAGTAATAGAAAAAGGTGCAGTTGATTATTGCGTATTGTCAATCTCTCTCAAACCGGGTAGTAAAAATACGGCAAGCGCAACGATGATAATGCCAATTCCGCAAATGACAAACCATTTCTCAACTCCCAGCCGCTCCGCCAGAGGCCCGGAAATGACAAGGCCAAACGGCATGGCGAGGGAAGCGGCGCTTGTCAGTAGAGAAAAAACTCTCCCCAGATATTCTGGTTTGACCGTTTCTTGAAAAATCGCATTTTGCACACCGTAAAATGGAGCGGAAATTCCCATAACAGTACAGCACACAACAAAGACAAGAAATGCGTCTGGCGGCAAAAGCCCGGAGAGCATATTGCTAACGCCCATCAGGAGAACGGAAAGACCGATGGTGTACCGCCGTTTCTTAAAACCGCCCCAAATGCTCAGAATGACTCCGCCAAGCAGCATACCAACCGCAAAAGCAATTTCAGCGGCAGAGGCATGGGCCGGTGTTCCTTTGAAGTATGACATACAGATGAGAGGAAAAAGCGTACTGATTGGCATATAAAAGAACATATAAATTACACCAATCCAGAGCAGAGCAAAGAGGCCCCTGTTTTGCTTTAATACCACATACCCCTCTTTCATATCCTGTAAAAACTGTTGTCTTTTCGTTTCTGGACATAGTTCAGGCGTTGGTATGGACGAAATCGCAACAGTCACACAGGCAAGGATTGCACCCACAATATCTAACAATATAATTGCATTAAGAGGCCAAACAGCATATAAAAACGCTGCGGCAGCTGGACTGATAATCGCACTTACTGCTTGCATGGTCTGCGTGTAACCAGCGCATTTTGTAAGTTCCTCTTTTGGCACAATCATAGGTGTTGCTGCGCTGAATGCTGGAGAATGAAAAGCAGTTCCCGCACTTCGGATTAACAGGACAACCATAATAGACCATACGGGCAATTCCATGTAAAACGCCACCAGCGCCAGAATACCGCCAGCGGCGGCAATTATCAAATCCGCACCAATCATTACGCTTTTACGGCTGTGCCGGTCAACAAAAGCACCTGCAAACGGGCCTAAACAGGCTTGCGGCAAAAATCCAATCAGTGTTGCCGCCGTCAATATGATTGCAGAATTAGTTTTCGCAACCAAATAAAAGATAATGGCCATTTGCAAAATACCGCTGCTAATAAAGGATATTGCTTGTCCGGCAAGAAGTGTAAAATAAGTTTTTCTCCATGAATTGTTGTTTTGGGTCATAATGCGAACCTCCTTTTTTATTGCATTGTTCCTTTGTTTCTGCAATAAAAAGCAGGCGTTGTCCCACAGAGAGGGCAGACGCCTGCATAACAACAAAGCACGAAAAAACACCACGATACAGTTCAAAGACTGCTCGTGTCAAACCTACGTGTTCCTTTGCATACGCACGCAAAAAAAGCCCACCATCATGTGGAAAGGTACTTCTACTTTTTATTGCTTATTAGCGTACACAAATTAACACACGTAAGCCTCCTTCCAATCTCAAACTGTCGCACAGTATAACACACATCCGATAGACTTGTCAACCATTTTTAACCTTGTTTTCCATCTTGTTTTTCCATCTCTTACGGGCAGTAGCAAAGCCATTTTAGGGCTTTCCCGCCCATTTCAATTTTGGGAGAAGAAAGGCCCCAAAATGAACGAGTGCGGCCAAACACTTTTAGGGATTGGCCACCTTGTCCACCCATCCAGCGGGGCGGCGGGGAACGGTCAAGGCCGGGCGTCAGCCCATTCATTTCAGCCTTGACGGTTTCCTGCCGTCCTGCTACTTTTCCCGGAGTGTGGCCACACATCTGGTCACGGTGTCCAGAGCTTTGGGACTTTTTGTCCCATAGGCCGGGGGCGGAGGACGAGGGACGGGGGCTTTCATAATACGCCCTGTCTGCTGCTGAAATCAGCCCTTTGTTTCCGGCTTACCAGCCCCAAACAAAGCCCTGCTTTCCTGCCGCGTCAAATGCCCTTGCCCTCCCCGGCGGCAACGGTATTTTCAGGGCAACGCCGACAGAGCGTATAACACACTACACTTTGCTCCGCAAAGTCGTGTGCCAAATGGGGCGCTGCCCCCTTTGGAAACCCCCGCAACAAACAGGTGCTATGCACCCAGCCGGGAGCATAGCGCCGTTTGTTGTCAGCAGCCCGTTTCACGGTCTGCGTGTAGTTCCTTGTAAACTGACCTAATCTGAAATATCAACAATCAAATTCCCCTCTCCATCAGCCAACACATCCTGATAACAGATAAACCAGTAAACGTCATTGACCTGGTCATACGATTCGCTTCCGTTACTGTAGGCATCTCTTACTTTTACATGATATACAAGATATAATGCATTGCCATTTTTCTCCTTTGAACTCAGCAGATAATCTCCCATATAGGTAAGACTCTCTAAAGATTCATAGTTTCCCCAGTGCTGATCCATATGGTTATGATATTCTTCCTCCGCCTGCTCCTGCATTTCTTTCAGAGTTTCATCATCCAGTTCACTGCTCTTCGTGATATAATAATTCAGTCCCTTAACTGTATACTCCTTTTCCCATTTCTCCGGAATCTTTCCAAAATTTGCTGAATATTCATCTGCTTTGCTCTTGTCCAGATATATCTTGATCTTATCTCCATTCTTCAGAGTCTCATACGCCTCACATTGAAAATCTGCAGCTGTTAGACCTGAACCTTTATAATCCCATCTAACATAGCCATTCGGTTCTGTTCCGTTAAATTTAACGTCAAGGTCTTTAAATGCGTCAAACGATTTAACCTCTTCCAGTCCCTTCACCTTATATGAACCATCTTTATACTTTAATCTACATTTCACATACTGCGAATACTTTTTATTGATATTCCATTTATATTTCACTTTATCATTATTAGACAGATTACTATCTGATTCGACTTCCACACTTATGAACGACTGTAAGACATCCACCGGTGATACAGAATCCGCACCGATTCCATATTGTTCCTTGAATTCCTTAGTAAGCGATAATCTGGAACCATATTTTTTCTCAACCTTCTGCCAGTCAATCTGCGCATATACATCTCCTGATCCTTCATATCCTGTCGACTCAAAACTCACATACTTATCAAGATCGATCGTCTTCCTGGCTCGCATGATCATAAATCCAGCCAAAAATATAATTACTGCTGCCACACAGATTAGAATTATCATCAGTTTCGTTTTGCGATTCCCACTATTCTTTTTCTTCTGAGTTTTCTCATTTGTTTCCGGCTTTTCTGCTGTTTCTGGAGTCTCCGCTGCTTCTGCTGCAACCTCTGTCTCGTCATTCGCTTCTTCCTGCCCGGTTACAGGCTTTCCACACGCTGCACAGAATTTTGCATCGTCCGCATTTTCAGTTCCGCAATATTGACACTTCATCTCTACACCTTCCTATCGTCTGACCTCACGTTGTCTTTGCATCGTAATAATCATACACCTTTTTTTCTATTAATCAAATATGATATGAAAGTTTTTGTTTTTTCAAAAAGTAAAAGGCCGGGCAGTCTCTCGACCGTCCGGCTTGTTACCTGTCTGTATTATTCACCTTTAAAGAAATTAATGATTCTTGTCAGCAGACCATCTTTGAAGCCACTTACGTCTACATTGCTGTCTGTAATGATATTGCTTCCCAGTGCAGAATCATCGGTATCATTCAGAATGCCATCTCCGGATCCCACAAAGAAACTCTTAACAGAGTTCCATACACCTTCCAGGGCACCCACTTTACCGCTCAGATTATTCAATGTGTCCTTAATAGAATCCAGATCATAATCATACTGGGAAATCTTCTCCATCAACGATACCAACTGCTGTTTCTGATCATCTGTCAGTGTTACATCATGTTTCTCCGCGATCTTATCTACCGCATCTCCGATTTCATCCGGATCTGTCAGACCCTTGTCCAGAATCTCTTCCTTCACTTCACCAACTACCTGGGTGGCTTCCTCAGAACCGATAGAATCAGCCAGATCACCGGTTGTGATCAGTTCTTCCATCGCAGCTTCCTTCTTGCCCTCGTCCAGCTTCTCTCCGCTGGCAGTCTCATATGCCATAATAATACCAGTCAATGCGCCTGTTCCTGATACTTCAAACGGGCAGGCTGCGATAACATTGCAGTTCTCCATACCGGCGGTTGTCAGTGTACTTGCGATCATTGCACTTGTTACAAAATTCAGGTTCGCTGTCTTTACCTTGATTCCACCGGAATTGGTCGGTTCTACGTATGCACAGCTGTTTGTTGTGTTGCCGATCTGTTCAGCTGTTGCGATACCTTCCATATATTTTACTTCATCAGAATGTGTTACAATAATGGTTCTTACCTTGTCCGCAGAAGTACCAAAATACTTGTACATTGCATCCCTCTGCTCTGTAGTAAGATTCTCACCTAATGTAACTACATTATCTGTATCTACCTGATCTCCCTCGATCACTTCTGTCTCATCTGTACTGTCCTCAGCATCTGCATCTGTAGTATCAGCTGTTGTGTCCTTTGTATTCTCTGGATTGTCTCCTGTTGTATCTTTATCCTGTGTATCAGAAGTCACATTCTCCGCTTCCGATGAAGAAGACTTTTCAGAATTACTGCTGTCCTCAGTGCTTTCTGATGACTCTGTGCTGCTCTCTGTCTGTGATGACGCATCTGACGCATTTGCCATCATCGGCAGACTTGCTGTAGTCAAAACTGCTGCCATAAGAATCGGCAGTACCTTTTTCATTTTCATATACTTCTCCCTCCTGCATCCTAACGATGCTCCCCATTATTATTAATCATTATTTCCAAGAGGCGAAGAAGATTACTCTCTTATTCATGTAATCCACTTCACCTCCACATAATATAGCACAATCTTTTCCGATTGTACACGAAACTTTTCTTATAATTTTGTAAAGACTTTTATAAGAGTTCTTTTATCCTCTCTGCAAATATCTTCTCATCGACAACTCCCTGCATGATACTGTACACTTCGCCATCCCGAAATGTCACAAAAGTCGGCACTACATCTGCGCCGTATTCCGCAGCCAGCACCGCCGATTCTTCAATCTCTACTTCACAGAAGCGGATACGCTCCGCATATCTCTGCTCCAGCTTCTCCAGCACAGGTTTCATCATGGCGCATTTGCCACACCATACTGCATAAAACATCACTACCACAGGCCCCGGGTAGCGTTTTGCTTCCATCGCAAAATTCTTAGCTGTCAAATGAATCATCTTGTTATCACCTCTCGCTATAGTATACTCTTTACAGCTTATCTCGTTGCAATCCGCTTATCTCCCTGCGATAAGCTTATGGATCGGATTGCCCATGGATGAGAATTTCGCTTCGTATTCCGTCATCACGTTCCCCTGATTCATCGTCTCATCGTGATGCAGATCCCAGGTACTCGCCTCAAGTGTCCATCCTGCCTCAGTCACCTCTTCCAGTGAAAATGCGAACAGATCCCTGTTATCCGTCTTAAATTCTACTCTTCCATCTTTTGCCAGTATCTGATCGTATCTCTTCAAAAATTCTTTCGAAGTAAGACGTCTTCTTGCATGCCGTTTCTTCGGCCATGGATCCGAAAAATTCAGATAAATCCTTGCTACCTCTCCCGGCGCAAATGCATCCGTGATAAGACCTGCATCCATGCAGACAAACCGGATATTCGGCAGTTCCGGATCTACGATTAACTCCGGCAGTTCCATTCCTTCCTTGCCCGGCACAATGTCCCTTCCACAGAATTCTTCGTATTTTTCCACAGCACGCAGTAACACACTGGAATACCGTTCAATACCGATATAATTAATATCCGGATTCTGCTTTGCAAGTGTCATCAGAAACTGACCTTTCCCCATACCAATCTCAATGTAAATCGGATGATCATTGCCAAAAATCTGATTCCATTTTCCTTTTTGATTATTTTCCTCTTTGATTACAATAGGGTGTGCCTGAAGCACACCCTCTGCACGCGGTATATTTCTAAGTCGCATGTCATCTCCCTTTCCGTTGCACTCACGTGCGTTTGTCACTATCGCTAGAACTCGAATATAGCCACTCCATATGCCGGAAGCGGATAAGCAAATGAATATGGTCTTCCGTCACATTCGGATTTCTCTGCTTTGTATACAGCCGGTCTCTTCTTGCCGGTTCCGCCATATTTTTCTTCATCACTGTTCAGAATCAGACGGTACTGTTTGCGCTTCGGCACGCCAACACGGTAATCATCTCTTGCCACCGGAGTGAAACTAATCACAAAGAGCAGGTTCTGCTTGCCGCCTTTTGCATGGCGTACAAAGCTGTAAATGCTTCTGTCTCTGTCATCCGCATTGATCCATTCGAATCCTTCCCAGGTGTTATCCTGCTCATAGAATGCCTTTCTGCGGCGGTACAGATGAAGCAGATCACGTACCCAGCTCTGCATCTGCTGATGCTCTTTCTCAGCCAACAGATACCAATCAAGTTCCCGCTTCTCACTCCACTCTCTAAGCTGTGCGAAATCCTGACCCATGAATAGAAGCTTTTTGCCGGAATGTCCCATCATAAATGCATAAGCCGCTTTCAGATTCTCGAACTTCTCCCAGCCAAGCCCAGGCATCTTATTGATCATCGAGCACTTCAGATGTACCACTTCATCGTGTGACAATACCAAAATATACTTTTCACTGTACGCATAACTCATGGCAAATGTCATATTGTAATGCGCTCCCTTGCGGAATAACGGATCCAGCTTCATATACTCGGTAAAATCATGCATCCATCCCATGTTCCATTTCAGGCTGAATCCAAGACCGTCATCTTCCACCTCTCCGGTCACCTTTGGCCACGCTGTAGACTCTTCTGCAATCATCACTGCGCCCGGATTACGGCCAAGCACTACGGAATTCAGATGCTTAAAGAATTCCACTGCCTGCAGGTTCTTATTGCCGCCAAATTCATTCGGTACCCATTCGCCGTCCTTTTTACCATAATCAAGATACAGGATCGATGCCACCGCATCCACGCGGAGTCCATCGATATGGAAATGCTCAATCCAGAATAATGCGTTGGATATGAGGAAGTTCTTTACCTCGTTCTTGCCAAAATCAAAGATCTTGGTTCCCCAGTCCGGATGCTCACCCATTCTCGGATCTGCATATTCATACTCCGGTACACCATCAAAGTCTGCCAGACCATGTGCATCCTTCGGAAAATGTGCCGGTACCCAGTCCAAAATAACTCCAACCTTGTTCTTATGCAGGTAATTGATCATCCACGCAAAATCTTCCGGCGTACCATAGCGTGATGTCGGTGCAAAATATCCGGTCACCTGATAGCCCCAGGAGCCATCAAACGGATGCTCTGCGATACCCATTAACTCTATGTGTGTATATCCCATATTATGGACATACTTGACAATCTCTTTTGCAAATTCACGGTAATTATAGAAACCATCCTCATCTTCCGGATGCTTCCTCCACGAACCGATATGCACCTCATAAATGGACATCGGCTTCTCTTTGTGATCCCATTTCAAACGTTGATCCATCCACGCCTTATCTATCCATTTAATCTTCGATATATCCGTAATACGAGACGCTGTTCCCGGTCTCAATTCTGCATAATTCGCATATGGGTCTGCCTTGTAGAGCAGCTCTCCTTTTTTTGTCTCAATGCAGAACTTGTACATCTCGTTCTCTTTTGCGCCTTCCACAAAACAGGTATAGATTCCTACCGGATCATTCCTCTCCATCACATCCGCGGTCAGATCCCAGTCATTAAACTCGCCAATGACAGATACTTTCTGTGCGTTCGGTGCCCACACTGCAAAATATGTACCCTTTTTATCGCCATCTTCAACCAGGTGTGCACCCAATTTTTTATAAATCTCATAATGATTGCCCTGTCCCAGCAGATACTGATCCAGCTCGCCAATCTCGTATGGTTTTACTCTCCTCTTTTCCTCCATAACTTCACCCTCTTATCTGGTAATATTTCTTTACATATAATTATACTTGATGCCTCCGTAAAAAGAAAGAGTTTTGAACAGCAATCTGTCCAAAACTCTCTTTTGTACTATCTTCTTTTTATTAGATTCGGAAGTCATCCTCTTTCAGAATGATACGGTCTCTGTCATCGGTTCCCTTACCGAATACTCGTCTTGCAAAATGCTTTACATTTGCTTTCTGCGAATGGTCAATGGCATCATCCATAATCTCTTTTATTTCTGCAACCGTCACTGCATGATCCTCTCTCTGCATTACATCAATTCGGCTGTACAGTGCCAGGATACCCATTTCATCCAGTTTATAACCATTTTCCTTCGCATAGGTCTGTCCGAATGTTACCAGCTCATCGTTGATAAATACCGGAAGTTCCAGCTTAGAAGTGAACTTCTTCTTGAAAGATGGATTAGCAGTGAAGAGTTTCTCCAATGGTTTTCTCTGATCCTCCAGAACTACCAGAAGTTCTCCGGTTTTCTTCTCCATCAGGCGATTCAGATCACGAACGGTTCTGGTATTCAGCTGACCTGCCTTCTCAATGATAATCGCACCGCCGCGCAGCTTCTGTATGATACCTCCCAGTTCTTTCTTATTCAGAGACTCTCCTGTAACAATTGCTACCTTGCCCTGTTTCAGATTTCTCTGCTTCTGAATTGCCTTTACAATATCTACTGCAAGAACAGTCTTACCAGATCCCTTATGTCCGATAACCACGATATTACCGGTACGTGATGTTCCTTCTCTCCGCTCTCTGCGGTCATTGTCCAGAACTTCTACGATCTGTTCGCTCATGCCTCGTACCGGCACGAAATAAGAGAATAACTGCTTCTGCTCCTCTGTCAGACCGGCGCGAAGACCGATCTCACTGGTAGCACTCAGATCATAACGTCCGGTTACTACGAATCCTGTGTCAAATGGTACGCCTCCGCGTCCTTTCTTGATACGTCTCTGGATCTCTTCCTCACTAGGTTCTTCAATCGTCAGATCATCGATGCTGCTAAGATCCGGTTCTGGCTCTTCTTCCTCGAACTCATCCTCAAAGTCGCCCTCTTCAAATTCGTCTTCCTCGAATTCAGCATCGTCGTATGCTTCTTCACCTTTCGGCTCTTCCTCATACTCATCATATTCTGCGTCGAGATCATCATCCAGGAAGTCGTCATTCACATCGTCTTCTTCAAATTCATCATCAAAGAATCCCTGAGCATCGTTTTCTTTTTCTGCATCAGTCTCTTCCAGTTCACGGAGCAGATCTGCCAGATCATCCGTTTTATCCGGAACTTCTTCATATTCAGCTTCTTCGAACTCGTCTTCTTCGAATTCAGCTTCCTCGAATTCATCTTCATCTGCTTCCGGCTCTTCAGGCATGACTTCCTCAAATTCGTCCTCATCTGCTTCTACTTCTTCCAGTTCAGCTTCCTCAAATTCGTCCTCATCTGCTTCTACTTCCTCCAGAGCATCTTCAATTTCCTGAGTTTCCTCTTCTTCCTGCTTTCTGCGGGCTTCCGCTTCAGCCTTAGCCTTCTCAGCTGCCTCCTGCTCCAGGCGTCTCTCTTCTGCTTCTGCTTCTTCGATTGCACGTCTGCGCTCTTCTTCTGCTCTCTGCTCTGCCAGCAGCCGTTCTTCTTCTGCTCGCCGTGCCGCTGCTCTTCTGGCTTCTTCTGCTGCCTTCTGTTCAGCAATACGACGTGCTTCCTCGGCCGCTCTCTGCTGTTCTTCGATGCGTCGCGCTTCTTCCTCACGACGTTTCTCTGCTTCCAGCTTCTTCTGCGCAAGGATCTCTTCATCTTTCTTCTTCTGGATCTCAATCGCTTCCGCATTATCCTTCTGCTTAGCTTCCCACGCCTGCAGGATATCGTCAATCTTCATCTGACCGGTTACACGCAGATCTTCATCTGATTTATTCAATGCTTTGCTTTCCGGATTCTCTCCATTCGCAACCGCCATTCCCTTTTTCAGTGCCTCTGCAAGGGTTGCGCCCTTTACAGACTGGCGCAGACCGGATCTCTTATGTGGCTTTTCTGCCGGTTCTTCTGACTCCTCAGCTTCTTTCTTCTCAGCTGTCAGCGGAACTTCCTCTGTCTCAGCTACTGCCGCAAGAGCCTTTGCTGCGATATCTTCTGTAGATACCTCTTTTGGTTCTTCTCTAAGAATCGATGTCTCCGCTCCTTTATCCTCACCTTTATCCGTGTCTTTTTCAGGGGATTCTGCCACAGCATTCTCCGGTGCTTCTTCAACCGCCTTAGCTTCCTCTTCCTGCTGTTCCTCTGCTTCTTCAGACTCAACCAGCGGATGCTCATATGCTTTCTTCTGGCTGTTGTATTTCTCCTGCTGAAGCGGTGTCAACGGCTTATACTTCATCTTAAGCTCCATCGCTTTATAAACGTATTTACCTTCGCTGAACCACAGAATCAGATCATCACATTCCTCCAGACACTCTGCCGTCATACCGGTCTGATCATACAGACATGCTAACTCGTATGCCCATTTTTCAATATATTCTGCTTTCTTAAATTCTTCCAGCGCATCAATCTGCTCCGACAGCGGTGCACGACGCGCCTTCAGAATCTTATATTTTAAAATGTACTGATTCGGATCTTTCGGTGCCAGCTTCACAAATTCTTCATAGCAATCGGAAGCTTCATCCACATCATTCAGCCTGAGTGCCAGTGTTCCCAGACGATAGATCGTCTTTCTGCTGTTTGGTGCACGATCATATGCTACAAACAACACATCCCTGCTCTTCTGATATTCTCCGTTAAATTCATATATCTCACTGACGCTGTTCAGCATCGCCGGATTCTTCACCCGACGCCAGTCTATGGTATCCGCAATCTCCATCGCTTTTTTATAACGCTTGCGCTCCATATGCTCCAGCATCTGCTCTGTTTTTACCCGATATTCATATTTATCCAATGTTCTCACCTCAAAATGTTTCAGTAATACTGCAAACTATGTTTTTATATAGCTTATTTCAGTTTAACATACGGTGTATTCATTGTCAAAATTTTCGCGGTAAGTTGTTAAAAATCTGTTACAATTTCATTACTATTCCAAACGACATTTTTCTACAAGATCAAGTCGTCTATTTTCTGATAATCTGCCATATCGTAGGCTTCGATAATGTTTCCCTTAACCACATACAACGTATTATCCACGTAGACTCCTCGCGCCGACTGGTAGCCATTTCCATTAACCGTCTCATTCATCAGACATTCAAATCCATTCGTATCATTATAGGAAAATACATAATAATTCTCACTGTTGTTTCCATCTGCCGCAAATCCGATCACATTTTTCTCCGGATCAATCAGCACTGCCTTGTAATCATACATCACAGCTGCGCTGTAGACATTTTCCAGTGTGTACTTCTGTATCTCTTTCACATCACTGCTGTCACTGATATCAAACATGGACAGCTTCACTCCATTCGTGGTAAATCCATCCTCATCCACATCCATACCGATGCCAAGCAACAGATTTTCTCCATAGAAATGCAGATATTCGGAAAATCCTGGTATCTTTAGTTTCCCGATGATCTTCGGATTCTTCGGATCCGACAGATCTACGGAAAACAACGGATCTGTCTGCTCATATGTCACAAAATACCCCGTATCTCCCAACAGTCTCGCGGAATATACCTGTTCTCCCTCTGCAAGCCCGGTGATCGATCCAACTTCCTTCATATTTGAATTCAGAATATATAATCCATTTGTCTCGTCATCGGTAGTGACCACCCGCAGATAGCCATCATATTCATCAATGCTGAACGAATCATTGATATATCCATCTACCTTGCCGGATGCCTCTGCTTTCAGTTTCCCATCTTTATAAGACATACGCTTTATCACGGTCTCTGTTTTTTCTGACCATCGAGTCTCATACCAATAGATGTTGTCGTTGCTCACATAGAGTTCCCCGCCATCGCTGAAAATGGCTTTGCTGTCCTGAATCTCTCCTGGCTTCGCAATATCTACCGAACTTACCACTTCGTACATATATGCCTGAGAAAATGGCGGCAGGTAAATGTCATCTGCCTCCAACATCTGCTGATTCACATACGGAATATAATCTTTCTCGTCTTTTGGTGTAATTCCACTCGTTACATCGACCGAATACTGGCTAAACAGATACAGATGCCCGTCCGTCAAACGAGAGGATGTGTAAGATCCACTCTGTGTCACTTCCCCTGCCTTCTCTGGCTTCTCCGGATCTGTAATATCATAAGTTGTCACCCTTGTATCTGTCGAAGCATACGTCCAGGCACCATCCTCTCTCTCCTGATTAAATTCGCTGATGAGAATCAGATGACCATCACTGACATAGAATTCCCTGGCTTGATCATCAGCTTCAACCGGTATAGAAATAACCATCTGTAATTCTCCATTTGCAGTATCCACAATTGCCACAGACCTGCCATTATCTTTTAATGTATACAGATAACGTCCATCTGTCTTAACCACATCTGCTTCGTCTACACCTTCCTGACGTACATTGGTTTCTGAATACACTGCATTTTCTGATGATTTGCTGCTCTGCGCCATTCCTGTATCCACGGCCGCCGCCGAATTCGTGCTCGATGAATCTTCTGCTGATTCCGTCACAACGCCCCGTTCCAACATTCCGGTATCTGTTCCATATTGGTCATCCTGATTCGCCTGCAGATATTCATAAATCTGATCATAGCTTTTCGCTGTCTGAATGTCGGAACTCTCAGCCTGAGCGGTTGCTGTATCTTGTTTTTCTACAGGTGATACTCTCTGTGGGCTTTTCTGAATCCCCAACACTGCGCCGCATACCAGCAGACAACAAGCAGCCGCGAGTCCTGCCGTATACCCCTTCTTCCAATGATACTTTTTCGGTCGCTCTGTCAACCGCTTTTCTATCTTATCCGGCCGCAGACTGTCTGGAATCTGGATGTCTTCTGATTCCTTGCGAAGCTGTTCTATCATATCTTCTTCCCATTTATTCATAACCTGCGCCTCCCTTCTTCAACACCATACTCATCTTACCGATTGCTCTGCTTCTCTTAGAACGTACTGTCCCATCTTTTATATGGAGAATCTTGCTGATCTCCTGACTCTGATATCCACCATACACCGACAGACCGATGATCATCCGTTCCTCCTCGGAAAGCACTGCCAGTGCACGCCGGAGATCAAGGCGCAGATTCATCGTATCTTCTCCCGCCGCCTCGTCCGATAATTGCTCCCACACATTTTCATTCTCTACCGGACTCTGCTTCGCCATTGCCTTCCATTTGCGCTTGCACACATTTGACAATATCGTAAACATCCAGCTTTTGAACGCATCCTCGCTGCGCAGCGTATGTATCCTCTCATACCCTTTTATAACGGTCTCGCTCACTACATCCTCCGCATCATGGGAATTCCTCATCATACACAATGCATAGCGGTACAGGTCTTTATAGATAGTCTCATACATTCCGGCAAATGCTGCCGCATCACATTTCATGCTGTACCTCCTTCGAATTTCATTTTCTTGTTTACTCATCGATACCATACGGATTGTTTCGTGGTTCATGACTTATGACTCTGGTATCTATATATAAGATTACTGGAATTCACGATTTGTTGCATTAAATTTTAGATTTTTATTTGACTTACTAACGATTTTTCACTTTCTAATTTTAGTTTCTTTCATATTTGTTCACTTCTTTTCAACATCTAAAATGAGGAACTCAAATTTTTCTTTAAATTTGAGTTCCTCATTTTACTTTCTCAATTATCCTCTATAGTAATTGATCAGACATCCTTTCAGGATAATCTCTCTTTCTACGTCTGTCAGCTCGCCGAGCTTCCATGACAATTCTGTGATCTCATCTCCGATCACATATGCATGGATCACTTCATCTTTATCTTCTACCGCTTTTCGGATATCCGGTACGAAAATATAATCTCCGTTCTTAAAGCTCAGATGCTCATGATCTTCTTCTGTAATAAATGGTAGCATACCCCAGTTGATCAGATTCGAGCGATATCTCTTGGTCGCGTATTCGTTGGCAATATTAGCCCATCCGCCAAGTACCTTCTGACAGGACGCTGCCTGTTCTCTTGCCGAACCATCTCCTGGTTTTACCGCAAATATCGTGCTTCCGATTCCCAGATTACTCCGGTTTACACCTTCAAAGTTATCATGCACCTTACTCATGATTGTCTGTAATTCTGGCAGTGCTGTCTTCGGGCAGGTGTCTGCCTCGATTGCTTTCTGTGCCTTCTGTACTTCTTTTGCCCGTCCTACATATCCCGGATCTTTTCTTGACAGCGCAAATTCCGCGAGTCCAAGTGGATTAGAACGGTAAGAAGATGTCTCGCCTGACGGAATCAGCTCATCTGTCGTCGTTACCGGATCGTGGATCTCTGATACTACTTTCAGTAACAAATTCTGTGGCAGTGGCTGCATTTCCGGCCAGTCCTTGATATTCGGTCCAAATTTAATCTCCACAGACGGATCTGCCACGCCATGACTGTCAAACACGCGGTTCGCATAGATCTTACTGTCGAAGTGATACTTCTGCCCCTTGTACTGTACATCCAGATCTGTTGCAGGTGTCAAGAAGCCTTTATTCGCTGCAGTTGCTGCAATGGAACGCGCATCCATCAATGCTACTGACGCGATCTGTCCACTCTGAAGTTTCGATCCTTCTCTGTTCGGGAAGTTACGGGTAGAATGACGGATTGAGAACGCGTTGTTCGCCGGAGTATCTCCTGCACCAAAGCATGGTCCGCAGAACGCCGTCTTCACAATCGCTCCGGATTCGATCAAATCAGCGACTGCTCCATTTTTCACCAGCTCCATATAAATCGGCGTACTTGCCGGATATACGCTGAATGTAAATTCGTCCGCACCGATATATTTGCCCTTGATAATGTCTGCTGCCGCGCAGATATTTTCAAAGCCACCACCGGCACATCCCGCGATCAGTCCCTGATCCACATAGAGCTTGCCGTCTACAATCTTGCTCTGCAACGAATAATCTACCGCGCCATCCAGACTTACCAGCGCCTTCTTCTCTACTTCATGAAGAATATCTTCCAAATTCGCATTAACTTCATCGATCGTGTATACATTGGACGGATGGAACGGCATTGCGATCATCGGTTTGATCTCACTCAGATTCACATACACCATACCGTCATAGTAGGTCACTGCTCCCGGATTCAGTTCTTTATAATCACCCTCACGTCCGTGAATCTCATAGAACTCGCGGATCTTCTCATCCGTCTTCCAGATAGAAGACAGACAGGTGGTCTCTGTGGTCATAACATCGATACCGATACGGAAATCTGCACTCAGCTTATCCACACCGGGACCGACAAATTCCATAACCTTATTATTCACATATCCATTACCAAACGTCGCACCGATAATCGCCAGTGCTACATCCTGAGGACCGACACCCTTCCTCGGCTCGCCGTCCAGATAGATCGCAATGACTTCCGGCATGCGGATATCGTAAGTCTTATTCAACAACTGCTTTACAAGCTCCGGTCCTCCCTCGCCCATTGCCATAGTACCCAACGCACCATAACGAGTGTGGCTGTCAGAACCAAGAATCATCTTGCCGCCACCTGCCAGCATCTCTCTGGCAAACTGATGGATAACAGCCTGATGAGGCGGTACATACACGCCGCCATATTTCTTTGCACATGTCAGTCCAAACATGTGATCATCTTCATTGATCGTACCGCCAACTGCACACAGCGAATTGTGGCAATTAGTCAGGACATAAGGAATCGGAAATTTTTCCAGTCCGGATGCTCTCGCAGTCTGTATAATACCGACAAATGTAATGTCGTGAGATGTCAGCTTATCAAACTTAATCTGCAGCCGTTCCATATTGCCAGATGTATTGTGCGATTCCAGAATGCGGTAAGCCATCGTCTGCTTTACGGCTTCCTCTCTGGATATCTTCTGTCCGG
Source organism: Dorea ammoniilytica (assembly GCF_025567415.1). Taxonomy (NCBI): domain Bacteria; kingdom Bacillati; phylum Bacillota; class Clostridia; order Lachnospirales; family Lachnospiraceae; genus Dorea; species Dorea ammoniilytica. The sequence continues at coordinate 50,392 of NZ_JAOQJV010000012.1, read as the reverse complement.
TCTTCTGCTCCACCTGACGCGCATCTTCTGCAATCTCTGTTCCATTCAGAAGATATACGCCTTTATCGTAAAGTTTTACCATATTCTTCTCCTCCTTCCAGCCTCTCTTAATGGACTGACTTCGTTTGTTTAGTGTAACACAAAAAGCGGTTGCCATACAATAAGCAACCGCCCTTTATTATTGGTTATTCAGATATTTTAAATGCTTTTCTACCATAACCGCAATCTTAAATGTCAGTGCGTCCTCAAAGACTCTGACATCCAGACCTGTCTTCCGCTGAATCTTCTCCAGGCGATACACCAGCGTATTCCGGTGTATAAATAACTTACGGGCTGTCTCAGAAATATTAAGATTATTATCGAAAAATGCATATACCGTGACCAGTTCTTCATCATCGAACATCTCCGTTGCATTTACAGCCAGCACTTCTTTCAGAAACATTTCGCACAGAGATCTTGGTAACTGATGGACAAGACGTCCGATGCCAAGTTCATTATATGCCAGCACACCGCGCTCTCCATAAAATACCCGTCCCACTTCCAGTGCCATGTCCGCTTCTTTATATGAACGAGATACCTCTTTCAGCTCCTGCACGATCGTTCCGTAGGATACTCTCACATTCACCATTGCTTCCATACTCAGAGTATCTACGATTACTTTCGCCATCTGCAGGATCTCCGGGTAATCCTCTTTATTTTCCAGTTCTTTTACTAATATAATATGTCCTTCGTCTACCGCTGTAACAAAATCCCTGGTTCCCATACCATAAAGTCCACGCATTGTTTCAAGTACCAGATTGTCATTCTCATCCTTCGGTTCTACGATAAACACGACTCTCCGTCGCTCATTTGCAATGTGCAGCTTTCTTGCACGATTGTAAATGTCCACCACAAGCAGATTGTCTAACAGCAGATTCTGAATAAAACGATCTTTATCCATCTGTTCCCCACATGCTTTCATCAGCCCAACCACCTGAATAACACCCATACGCCCGGCCAGCATACGGTCATCGCCAGTCCCGGTCAGTGCCATCACATACTCCAGTGTACTGTCTGCATATATGGCAAATAACGCTGTCTCTTCATCCGCTCTCTCCGATATATCTTCCATTTCACTGTCTTCTATAAAGCTTTTTACTTTATCCTTCAGAGTCTCAGACTCCGATGCGGATGACGCCACACTCTCTCCATCCGCTCCCCACAGTGAAATCTCATATCCCGATACTCTCTTGATATCCTGTATTGTTTTCTGAATCACCTGATTCGTCAGCAAACAATCCCCTCCCATTCTGCATCCTGCAGCTTTCTTCTTTCATCACCCGCATGCGATAATCAAAGCGTGCAATCTCAACTTCTGTTTTCTGATATTTAATATAACTGCACACCACCACAGTTGCAACCATAATTGGGAGAATTACTTTTATTTTCATACGCACCTTCTTTCTGATCCCCCTGCCCACACAACATATGTCTATTATACATAATTCATGTTGATTTGTGAAAATTTGTGTCGTTCCGCCCTGTCGCCTATACTATTTCGGTAAAGTCTGTAATCCATAATATGGTAATGCAGTTTATGAATACAAATGGAGACGATGAATCCTCATCGTCTCCTGTGTCTCTTTATAATTTTTCCAATATTCTAGTTTGTAATCGTCAATTCGGTCTCTTTATCGAATACATGAATCTTCTCCGGATCAAGTGCAAAATCGATCATATCATTCGTTCTTGCCTTGGTATCTGGTTTTACTCTTGCAGTCATATTCGCTCCATCGTAATCGAAGTACAGGAATACTTCCGCTCCCAACATCTCGTATACACGGATCTTCGCTGTGATCACTGTATCACGGTGTGCTGCCAGATATTCCGGATCATCATGAATATCTTCCGGACGAATACCAAGAACAACTCTCTTTCCATCATATCCACCATCGATCAGCTTCTTAGCTTTGTCCTTCGGCAGGCGGATATCTGCATCCTGCAGAGACAGGATCACGCCGTCCCCTTCCACGCAGCAAAGCGCATCTACAAAGTTCATCTGTGGAGATCCGATAAATCCTGCTACAAACAGGTTATTCGGCTTATCATACAATACCTGTGGTGTATCTACCTGCTGTACGATACCACCATTCATAACTACAATTCTGGTTCCCAGTGTCATAGCCTCTGTCTGGTCATGTGTTACATAGATAATGGTCGTTCCCAGTCTCTGATGCAGTCTGGAAATCTCTACTCGCATCTGTCCACGAAGCTTGGCATCCAGGTTAGACAGTGGCTCATCCATCAGGAATACCTTAGGATCACGCACGATCGCACGTCCCATAGCTACACGCTGACGCTGACCACCTGACAATGCCTTCGGCTTACGATCCAGCAATGGCTCCAGATCAAGAATCTTAGCGGCTTCACGAACCATCTTATCAATCTGGTCTTTCGGCACTTTACGGAGCTTCAGTCCAAATGCCATATTGTCATATACAGTCATATGAGGATACAGGGCATAGTTCTGGAATACCATCGCGATATCACGATCCTTAGGATCTACATCATTCATCTTGGTGTCGCCAATGTATAACTCTCCACCTGTAATATCTTCCAGACCTGCGATCATACGAAGTGTTGTAGACTTACCACATCCTGATGGTCCGACAAAGATAATAAACTCTTTATCTTCAATCTCGAGATTAAAATCTTTTACTGCTTCATATCCGTTTGGATATGTTTTATTAATATGTTTTAATGATAAACTTGCCATGTTCGTTCCTCCTGAGTAAACAGTCTTTTTCTACTGTCATCCATTATACCGAATCCATTCTTTGGTTACTATGACCAGATTGAACAATCTTTTTACCGATTCTTAGTCAGATTGTCCAAGTTCAAGTAGCATTCTGTATATATCGCGTTTGCTGACTCCACGGTCTTTCGCTACCCGCTTCATTGCCGACTTGTGATCCATGCCCTGAGACTCATAATGTTCCATATGTGCTTCTAACGGCATTTGTTCCCACTGCTCCTGCTCTTCTGCCTTCAATTCCTCCCGGCTTCTGCCCTCGATCACCAGTACACATTCCCCTTTTGGTGCATTTTCCTGATAATACTCACAAGCTTCCGCAATATGTGTCTGCCATGCGGTCTCATGCTTCTTCGTCAGTTCCCGGCAGATAGTAATCCGACGGTCGCCAAGCGCTTCCAGCAGTTCCTTTAACGTCTTCACCAATCGATGCGGTGCTTCGTAGCAGATAACCGTGCGAGTGTCATTTTTCAGCTCTTCCAGTACCTGCTGCCGTTCTTTTTTGTCCGATGGGAGAAATGCTTCAAATGCAAATCTTCTGGTGGACAATCCTGATAATGTGAGTGCAGTAATACATGCTGCAGCTCCCGGCAACGATGTTACCGGCACTCCGGCCTCATAACACATCTGCACCAGTTCTTCTCCCGGATCAGAAATACCCGGTGTACCCGCATCTGTGATCAGTGCCAGATTCTTTCCCTCCAGAAGCATCTGTACTAACTTATGTCCTTTTTCAATTTTGTTATATTCATGGTAACTGGTCATCGGTGTCTTAATCTCAAAATGGTTCAGCAGCTTGATACTGTTACGGGTATCTTCTGCTGCGATCATATCCACTTCTTTCAATGTCCGAATTACCCGAAATGTCATATCTTCCAGATTACCGATTGGTGTCGCACACAAATATAATGTTCCCGGATTCATAATTATCCTCCTGTAACTGTGCTTTATTTCTTATCTTTTACTCTGCCGTTCTGCTATCTCTCTTCCCGGCTCTTCTTCATATCGCCATACATAGCCAACACTTCTTCTGTATAACTTCCATCCTGCTCATATACGATCAGCGGCGCTTCCACCTGCATCCGTGGCCTGCCATTCTTCATGCCTTCAATCAACACCATACTCGGTTCCTTATCGACTCTGGAATATACGAGACGCATCCGCTTCGGTTCCAGCTTTGCCCTGCACATCTCACACATGATCTCCGGCAGCCGGAATGGACGATGAACCATATAGAATCTACCCTTGTCTTTCAATAACTTCGCGCTCTGTTCCACCACATCCCGCAGTGTACAGTACACTTCATGTCTGGCAATGTACTTGGCTTCGTTGTCATTTTTCAGACCATGCTCTCCGATCATATACGGAGGATTTACCGTAATAACTTCAAAAGAGGCCGCGCCATACAGGGCTGCCGCCTCTTTGATATCTCCGGTCTTTATCTCGATTTTCTGTTCCAGATCATTATACTGCACACTCCGTCTCGCCATATCCGCGCTGGCTTCCTGAATCTCCAGACCGCCGTAAAATGCGCCCTGATTCTTGGATTCCAGCAGAATCGGAATCACGCCGGTTCCGGTTCCAAGATCCAATGCTTTCTCGCCACGCTTCACACGGGCAAAAGACGACAGCAACACTGCATCAATACCAAAACAGAATCTGGACGGATCCTGGATCAGATAATATCCGCCCGTCTGCAGATCATCCAGACGTTCGCCTGGATGGATCAGCTCATTTTTATCGTATTCTCTACTCATCGTTTAATTTGGATGCTCCGTTCTTCTCTTCCAGACCTCTGAGTTCCTTCATTTCTTCCTTAGAAACACGATTATTCTTTCTGCGGCGCGGTTTGAATCGAAGTTCATCCACTTTATAATCACGAACTTCCTTTTCGTCATTATCCAGTGATACAATAACCTTAACCGTCTGACGCAGTACATTTACCGACTGTACTTCTCCCTTCAGCTTCTCCGGTGTGGTCACATAATCGCCGATAGATGGTAAATGACTGTTCAGCTCTTCGTATGTCTCTTCCTCATTGGTCAGACAGCACATCAATCGTCCACACACACCTGAAATCTTAGTCGGATTCAATGACAGATTCTGCTCCTTCGCCATCTTGATCGATACCGGTGCAAATTCTGTCAGATAAGTATGACAGCACAGCGGTCTTCCGCAAATGCCAATGCCTCCGCGGATCTTTGTCTCATCGCGGACGCCAATCTGCCGCAATTCGATTCTGGTACGGAATACACTTGCCAGATCCTTTACCAGTTCGCGGAAGTCGATACGTCCATCCGCGGTGAAATAAAACAGTACTTTGTTATTATCAAATGTATATTCTGCATCGATCAGTTTCATTTCCAATCCGTGCTTGCGGATCTTTTCCTGACAGATCTTAAATGCCTCTTTTTCCTTTTCCCGGTTCTTTGCCTCTCTCCGCACATCATCCTGTGTGGCAATTCGGATAACCGGTTTCAATGGCTGGGATATCTGATCATCCGGCACCTCTTTTATACCGGTCACCACTGAACCAAACTCCACGCCACGCGCAGTCTCTACGATTACTTTATCTCCCGCTTTCAGTTCCAGTCCTCCTGGCGAGAAGAAATAGATTTTTCCTGCCGTGCGGAATCTTACTCCAATTACTTTTATCATTTAGCCGTTCTCCTTTATTGTAAGACACAGAAGCTCCATAACCAGCTCGAAATTAACATTCGCATCCAGTCTGGTCTTCGCCTTTTCAAGACTTTCCAGTATCAGCTCGATACCTTCATATGAACTTCTGGTCGCCTGCTCCTTGATGCTGGATACCTGATCCTTAAATACAATCTCATTCACATCTTTGGTCGCCTTATATAATAACACATCTCGATACCATATCATAATAATATCCAGATAATCATTGATTTCTAATTTATATGTCTGACATCTCTTGATCGCTTTTTCGATCTCGCTGATTTCCATATCATGGATATATTTCAAAAGCTGTACTACTTCATCACGGATCTCCCCGAAATGTTCAGACTGTGCCAACATGATTGCTTTGCCCATATTGCCCTGTGCAAATGCTGTACAGATATCAGCCTTGTAATCCGGTACTTCCAGCTTCTCCATCAGGTATTTGCGGATCAGCTTATCGCGGATATTGCGCAGCTTCAACATGACACATCTGGAAGTGATGGTCGGAAGAAGCTTCTCTGCATTCTCAGTCAGGAGAAAGATCACCGCATACTCCGGTGGCTCTTCCAATGTCTTCAGCAATGCATTCTGCGCCTGCGTCGTCATCAGATCTGCCTCCGGCACAATATAAATCTTATATGGTCCCTGATACGGCTTGATCTCAATATCGTTATTCAGCTGTGTACGAATGTCATCCACACTGATCGTATTCGGCTTCTCATGCTGCACCCAGATTACATCCGGATGATTGCCACTATCTGTCTGTTTGCAGGAATGACACTTGTTACAAGGCGAACTTCCCTGTTCCTCACAAAGCAGCGTCTCTGCAAAAAGCGTTGCCAGCATCTTCTTACCCGAACCACGTTCTCCGTTTAGAATGTACGCATGAGAAACCTTATTGGCGTTCACTGCGTTCTGAATATATTCGATAATATTTTTATGTCCTACTACGTCCTTAAAACTTCCCATTGCACATCACTCCTGTTATCTCATTTAGACATGTCTCCATGTCCGTATTTCTATATCTTTTATCTATCCCGAGGCGCTTCAGATTCTCCTCGCAAAAATCTTCTTCATCCGCAAGAAATCTCCGGCACATCTCTTTATACTTTGGAACTGCCTGTCTGCGCTCCCGTTCCAGTGCTCTTGCAAGCCGTTCCCCATCTTCCACTTCTATATAGATTGGAACCAGATGCTCCGCACCATAATATTCCCGGATCTTCTCATAGGTCTCCAGTGTACCGATCAACAGATAATCACCTTGCTCCAGGTCAATCTGACCGTCATCTACGGTAAAATATTTCCAGATACCATGTACCGTGTTATATGCCCGAAGCTCCACGATCTTACCGTCTGTTTCCAGCTCGGCAAGCTGCTTATCATCCACGAAATGATATTCCACTCCGTCCTGCTCGCCTTCCCGGATCGGTCTGGTCGTATACGGCACTACCCTGTGTATCTGCGGCAGTCGCTCCAGAACCTTCTGATACAGCGTATCCTTTCCTGATGAACTTTTCCCCATCATGCAATATATCTTCCCCATGTCTGATCCTCATTCTCTTGTGTATCTTACTATATCTACGGTCATTTTACCAGTTTTTTTGCACTCTCAGATAATCGTCTTTTTCTAATCCCTCTATGGAAAATCCTACTTTTCGGTAATCTTGCAGCAACCTTACCGCCTCTTCGGTCACCTGTTCACCCGGCACGATCAACGGACTTCCCGGCGGATAAAGATAGGCATATTCCACTGATATTCTGCCCACACTCTCTTCCCATAATACCATCTCGGTCTCTTCCAATGGAATTTCCAGAGCCCTGGCACTGTTCATGACCTGCGGATTCTTAGGGAGTCTTCCCATAGCATCCTCCATAGCTTCCACCACATCATTCAGCGCCATCTGTTTGCTCGCGTTCATCTGCTCATTTTTCAATCCAATCTCGCTGTCTATCTCCAGAAATGCCTTTACTAATCTCTGAAAACCTTCATCCGTATCACTGATCGACGTCATTGCAATCACATAAGTCCCTGCCGCCATCTCCATCTGCAAATGGTATTTCACACGCAAAATGCGATACAGTTCCCTTCCACTAAGGCCACCTCCCTTCGCCGATACGACAATCTTAGACCAGTCATAATGCTCCGTCTCCAAAAGCTTCAAGTACTTCATCTGCTTCAGCTGCGCCCGGGCTTCCTGCAATCTCTTCACATACGGTACAAACATCTCGTCTCGTTTTTCTGCCAGCAGATGCACGCAGTTATCGATCGACGCCATCAACACATACGAAGGGCTGCTGGACTGCAGCATATCCAGATAACGGAAGATCCGTCTGCGATCTGCAATCTCACCCTGTACATGCAAAATAGCCGTCTGTGTAAGCGACGGCAGTGTCTTGTGAACGCTGTGAATTACCACATCAGCTCCTTTTGCCAGTGCATTTTTATCAAAATACGGATGAAATCCCAGATGTGCTCCATGTGCCTCATCCACGATCAGTGGAATACCATATGCATGCACCACTGCGGCAATTCCTTCCACATCAGAAATCACGCCATCATATGTCGGAGACACGATTACCACAGCGCGTATGTCCGAATGCTCCATAAGCGCAGTCTTCACTGCGCTTACAGAAATATAAGTATTCAGATGTAAATCCTCATCAAATTCCGGATACAGATAGATCGGATTCAATTCATTCAGATAGACTGCGTGATAGACTGATTTGTGGCATTGTCTGGCAAATAGTATCTTACCGCCCTTCTTCGTGCAGCCAAGTATCGCACTCAGGATTCCTACTGTACTTCCATTCACCAGAAAACGGCTTTCTTCCGCGCCGTACACTCTGGCTGTCAGCTCCTGCGCATCTTTCAGAATTCCACTTGCGTGATGAAGATCGTCAAACCCTTCAATCTCCGTGATATCGATTCCAAATGGAAGATTGTCGCCCCAGGATGCCTGTCTCTTATGCCCCGGCATATGGAATCCATAATAATCCGATGCCTGGTAAGCACTCAATCTGTCATATAATCTCTCCATATTACCATCCTTATTCTTATGATGAACTTTTTATCTATTTTACCAGTTTACATACCTTATATCAAGATATGCAGTCTAATTTGTCTCGCATTTGACTCTCCACTTTCAAGAAGACCTTCTTCTCATTATCATGCCAGATATTCTTCCAAAATTTCCCGAATCAACACTTCCTTAGATACATTTTTATCCTGCCTTGCAGATGTCGGCTTTGTCACAGGCTCCCTTGCAGGCTCTCTTGCAGAAACTTTCTCTGCTTCTCTTTTAGGGACTTTCTCTGCTTCTCTTTCAGGGATTTTCTCCGCTTCTCTTATGGTTTCCCTTATGGATTCTCTTGGCGGTTCCTTTACCGGTATATTTTCAGGCATCAGTTCCGGAACAGGCTCCTGTTTCATTTCCTGCTTCTCCTCTGGCATAATCTTCGGTACTGATTCTTCTTCGTATTTTGGCATACTCTTTTCCCGGCTCTTTTCGTATTTGCGCGCACAGAAATTATCCAGATAATCTACCATATATGTGCGTATTGCCTGCAGACGATAATTCTCATCTACTGACACCCGCAGTGCAAATAAAATAACACCTGCGGCCAGTCCAAATGCGCCATTACGCAGTACCTGATCATTCATTCCATGAAGCACATATTCTCCAAGTGCTGCCAATACACCGATTGCCGCACAGATCCACGCCGTCCCCTTTTCTAATCTTCGCCAACTGTGAAGTGACAATCCTGCAATCCGGTATTCATATATGTATTTCTCCACAAACACTTCCACATTCTGCACGCGATCACTTACCATACACGCATGCTCATATTTTGCCCGGATCAGGCGCATCAACGGATGCGTACTTTTCCCCATATTTGCTGCCGCCCATACTAGTTTCTTAAGCGTCACCCCTGTAATAATTTTACTGATTAGCCCGATCGATGCCACAGCCCCCAGTAGCACAAACTGCAAATGCCTGTCCATTATCATTTCCAACATAATAAATGCCCTCCTTCTTTGTTTCGATTATACTCGAAACGCCGAACGAGGGCGGAAAAACCGTTCTTCATATTTCGCATAGAGTTCTGCGAGTTTTCTCATATTCTGTCAGGCTTGTCCATCTCTGTCAGATCTGGTCACCTCGCATTCAGCCATAACGCTACGCAAGCTTTGTCATTAATTTCTCCACAAGTCGTACACTGTGGGCAATTGCTTTCTTCTCAAAGGTCGGATAGTCCTCAGATGCACTGCCATCTGCCTTGTCCGAAATAGCACGAATAATGACATACGAAATGTCATTGAGGTATGCGGTATGAGCAATTGCAGCTCCCTCCATCTCCGTACACAGTCCGCCAAAATTACTGCGGATCTTCTCTTTCACTTCATCAGAAGCCACAAACTGATCTCCGCTTACCACTCTTCCGGTAAATGTGTGAATATCCGGATTCGCTTCCTCATTCGCCTCTACTGCCAGACGGATCAGCTTCTCATCAGCCGGAAACGCCAGAATATCCATTCTCGGCACTTCTCCCAACGGATAACCAAATGCAGTCGCATCCATATCATGATGAAGTGCATCGGTAGAGATCACCATATCTCCAATATCAATCTTTGCATCCAGCGAACCCGCGATTCCTGTGTTAATCAATGTATCTACATGAAATTCCGATGCCAGAATCTGTGCACACACTGCCGCATTGACCTTACCAATACCGCTGCGCACTACAGTCACCTCTTTACCTTCCAGCTTACCTGCCACAAATTGCATAGAAGCCCGGTCTGTTACCTTCTCCACTTCCATCTTCTCTTTTAATGCTGCTACTTCTTCATCCATAGCTCCGATAATACCGATCATATCTCATCCTCCTTTTCTACCTCCGATAGTATACCATGTTTTTCATGACGACTCTATAATTCTGTGCACATTTTTACTCTGGTATTTTCTATCTGCTTCTGTTATAATGCCGATAGTCTTTAATCAAGACTCAATATTAATTATGATAGGAGGATTTAAGATATGCAGTATAAAACACGCGGCACCTGTTCACAGCTGATCAATCTGGAGCTGGACGGTGATGTAATAAAATCAGTAGAATTCATTGGTGGATGTGACGGCAATCTGCAGGGCATCTCAAAACTGGTAACCGGCATGAAGGCCGAAGATGCCATCAAGCGTCTGGAAGGAATCCAGTGCGGATTCAAGCCAACATCCTGTCCGGACCAGCTCGCAAAAGCACTTCGTCAGGCATTGGCACAGTAAGCATTCATAAATACGTGTAACCTGATTTAAGAAAAAGAGACCGTCTCCCTCGGTCTCTTTTCCTTTTTCGTGCTGTTTACTGTTCACTTTTGTCTCTCCACTTCCAAAAGCCACAGCAGCACTTTTCCATATTCAGTTTTCATTAATACAAGAACAGATGACGCTGCCAGACTCTCCGGCTGTTCCGTCCACCTATGATTCGGGGCGGCCGCATATATCCCTACGGCCTGACATGTTGTGTGTAACCCAGAGAATCTGTCTCCTGTTTGTTCTCTACTATCCTCATAGACTTCCGTTACAGCTTTCCTGCCAGAACTTATGCATCAACGTCAGGAATCTGCGGTTCCTGTGGGGAATGTGACGTCACTATGGTTCCTCCACATATAGGCCATCCGTCGCCGAGCTGCTCATGTCTCCATCCGCAGAATGAATACATACAACCCGGTAATACCAACCACCCTCTACTTCCAGCTTTTTGCTGGTACTTACAAGGTCTGCATCGGTATTCTCCTTATGCCACACCTCTACAACTTCCCATTCCTCGTCTTCCCACTTCGCGCGTTCAACGGAAACAGTAATCTGTATCGACTTACAGGTATGCTGCCCAATGGTTGTTCCACCGGCATAAATCACACCTGCCTTGACTTTACGTATCTTCGAATAACCTACCTGAAGGTTTTCCCCTCTAGTAATCTTAATATCTGTGCCAGTAGATTCAGTTTCATTTGTCAAATAGGAACCATCCAACATAGACCTGTTGTCAGATGCTTCTGCTGACATACCGGTACTTGTACTCAGCAGTAAACAGATGAGCATTGAAATTGCACAGATTGTAGATATCGCTCGTTTCTGCATAATATTCTCCGCAGCTACCAACTCTTCTCATATATATAGACAACCGAACTTGCAAAACCTGTCGTTTTTTAAGAAGGAAAATGCAAATTTTTTAAAATTTCTTCAAAATCTGCTTTTTCTATAATCCCTATCATATGATAATAAACTCCCCGATATTCGAATGTTGCTGAATATTCCTTTTTCTTGCTTTCCGGCAATTCATATTCCATAACTTTTGCCCTGAGCTTTCCTTTTTCCAAAGTATAACTATCTGTTATAGTATCTTCTAAATCAACTCCCATTAATTCCTCGTAATAAGACGAACTCATTACATAAGACACATTTGCATTACCATTTTTATAAAGCAACTGCGCCATTTCCATATCTTCATCCACTTCACAATATTCATATTTCAGCTTCGGAGTGATTTTTACTATCCTAATGGGATCAAATCCCAATTCATCTTTAATTTGTTGATATGCCTGTTCTTCTTCACTGTCCGCTGTATCTTTAGTCTCCTCTTTCGATACATTCACTCGCGAAGCATCTCTTCCGCCAAATGTTCCTTCCACCATCTCCACGATTTTCTTCGGTCCACCTACTCCTGTTGTTCCTATTCCTATCACAAGCACCAATACTGCTGCCGCAGCTGTGATTCGCTTCCAGTGATGGCGTCTTTTTGCTCTGGATTTTTCCTCTTCTTTCTCTTTTCTCCGCTTCTGTAACTCTCTGCCCAGACGTAGTGCTTCCTGGTCTTCTTCTGACAAGCCCTCCATCGCCGAATCTTCCGAATCCGCATCTTCATGGCCTGGAATCATCGCATAGATTTTCCGATCCATTTCTTCACTCGGCTCCGCAGACATCGCCTCAGGATCCGCTTCCACCATTTTTATAATTTCTTCTGCGTCCTTATCGATTCCTTCCCATATTCTCTTTTCGTAATCGTTCAAATGCTCTTTCATAACTTCCTCTTTTCCCTTGACCATCGCACTCCCCTCGTTTACAATTACTTTATTGATATTGATTGGAGGCGCACTATGAAACGTATTATCTTAACCGGCGGCGGCACTGCCGGGCACGTCACGCCGAACATTGCTCTGCTGCCGCGTCTCAAAGAACTGAACTATGATATTCACTATATCGGTTCATATAACGGAATTGAAAAGGAGCTGATCGAACAGCTCGGTATCCCATATCACGGGATCTCTTCCGGTAAGCTGAGACGTTATTTCAGTCTTCGTAACTTCACAGATCCTTTCCGTGTACTCAAGGGTTTCCGTGAAGCACATCGATTAATTAAATTATTAAAACCGGATGTAATCTTTTCCAAAGGCGGCTTCGTATCTGTTCCGGTCGTATTCGCCGGAAAGAAATGCAAGGTTCCAACAATCATTCATGAGTCTGATATGACTCCGGGGCTTGCGAATAAGCTGTCTATTCCGTCAGCTACAAAAGTGTGCTGTAACTTCCCGGAAACAGTAGAACTACTTCCGGCAAGCAAAGCGGTACTGACTGGTTCTCCGATTCGACAGGAATTGCTGTCAGGAGATCGCCAGCATGCACTCGACTTTACAGGGCTGACAGACGGTAAGCCTGTAATTCTTATCATCGGTGGAAGCCTCGGCGCTGTAGCGGTAAATGAAGCTGTCCGTCGTATTCTTCCGGTATTATTAAAAGATTTTCAGGTTATTCATCTGTGTGGCAAAGGTAAGCTCGACCCTTCACTGAACGCATTGGATGGTTACGTACAGTATGAATACATCAAAGATGAACTGAAGGATCTCTTTGCATTATCAGATATTGTTATCTCACGTGCTGGAGCTAATGCGATCTGCGAACTGCTCGCACTGCGTAAGCCGAATCTTCTGATTCCACTTTCTGCCAATGCCAGCCGGGGAGACCAGATTCTGAATGCGCGTTCATTTGAGCGTCAGGGATTCAGCACCGTAATGGAGGAGGAAGAGATCACCAACGAGAAGCTTCTGGATACAATTCATGAGCTTTACCAGAACCGCGATCGCTATATCTCAGCTATGAAGAACTCTAACCAGCAGGATTCCATCGATACGATCATTGATCTGATCGAGTCTGTTGCACGTGCATAATTAAAACCACTTTAAACTATAAAGATATTTTTGTTGTATAAGTATAGAAAAAGGTGTCAGTCTGACACCTTTTTCTGTTAAGTATTAATGTGGTCAAACTCGTCTTTATAATTTTTTCTGATCCAATCCTTGATTCTTGTCAACGTACTCATCACTGCATCCAAAGACATTCCCATACGGTCAGCTATCTCCTGTCTAGGCATCTCATTACAATATGCATATACTGCCAGATTATACCATTTCCGTTTTTTGGTCTTTAGTGCCGCCAATATCCTGCATGCACATTCGATTTCATCTTTCTCACGTAAAGTTCCAAAAAATTGTTCTTCCGGATCTTCTTCATATCCAAGATAGTCTTCCATCGTTTCTTTCGCCCATAGCAGTCTTTCATAGCTTATATGTTTTACATGATTCACCGCAACGTTCCTGGCTGTCGTCGCCAGCCAACTCCGTACGTTTGTCACACGACCGGTTTCTGAAAAAATGTAATATCTACCAAAGACCACCTGTGAAATGTCTTCTGCCTCTTCTCTATTGCAGGTATAATGATACGCTATACGGAATACCATTTTATGATATTCCTCATATACAGCATCGAATCCATTCTTTTTTCGGACTCTATTCCCACTGTTAATTTCCTTATCTCTCATTGCTTTATAACATTGTCTACGAATATATTCCTATATTCCTATATTCCGCTATTCTGTCTCTTTTACCTTCTTCAGGACTTCATCTCTGACTTCATCCGTGAGTTCACCTGCATTCCACATTGGAAAAGCATTATCGCCTTCGTATCTCGGAATCAGATGCATATGATAATGGAACACCGTCTGACCCGCAGGTTCCTCATTATTCTGAAGTACATTAAATCCATCACAGTTCAGTGCTTTCTTCATTCTTGTAACCATCTTCTTCGCAAGAATGATAGACTTTCCTGCCGTCTCCTCAGGAATCTCATACAGATTCGCATAATGCTCCTTCGGCAAGATCAAAGCATGTCCCTTTGTTGCCGGACCAAGATCCAGAATTACACGGAACTCTTCATCCTCATACAAGGTAGCAGATGGAATCTCTCCATTTGCAATCTTACAAAAAATACAATTACAGTCTTTCATAACAATTACCTTCTTTCCTTATATTCACGATTCAGCCAATTCTATATTCGCCTATCGTATATTACCCGTTTATTCTACTGCTGCCACACCATGCATTCAAACAGTATACCCGATACCTTTATTGTGATCGTATCCCTTTCTTTCTCCCTGACTTATGATACAGGATTACTGCTAAAAGGAATCCACTGATCAACCCACCTATATGCGCATAGTTGTCAACTCCTGTGTTGCTATAGCCATAATAGAATGTAATAACTATCATAAACACAATGCCTCTGCCCGAGACACTGCCCACTCGTCCATAATTACGAATCGCAATATAAAGTAATGCTCCGATGATTCCGAATATTGCTCCCGATGCTCCGGCAGATACTGCATATTCTCCACCATGTATATCTGCAGCCAATGATAAAAGGTTGCCACCGATTCCGCTAAGCAGATAGATTAACAGATAACGAATCCTTCCAATTGCAGATTCAAGCTGCCACCCCATCACGCCCAATGAGATCATATTACTCATCAGATGCTGGAATCCAAAATGCAAAAACATACTGGTAAACAATTCATAATATTTACCATTGTACAAGATATCCGGTGCATACATTGCTCCATGCTGTAACATGAATCCTGCATCTTCTGTCATTCCGATAACTGAAAGTGCCAGAAAGACTGCAGTATTAACAGCAATCAGAACAACCGTGCAGGGTGCTTTTTTCTGATTCATCCCTGTCTCCTCTATATTGTAATTCTATGATATTAGTATAACATCATAATTCCTCTTCATCAATATAGATTCCGTCCCAGTCTCCCCATCTCGGCCGCTTATGGCGATTTAAAAATTTCTTTACCGGATTCCAGAGATTATCCGTCTCTTTCATAATTTTACTGCCCATCTCCTGCCTTGTGATCCAGTCATGTTCCTCTGTGTCATATGTGTGTGTACTTTCCTGATACACATCGTCCTCTTTTGTATCCCATATCTCCGTTTGTGCTTTAGTAATTGCTTTGTCAACTTTTATATTTCTATTCTTTTCTTCTAATTCGCTTAGACTTTCTATGATTCCTGTAAGACTGTAATTTTCTCTCATTGTTTCTTTATGAA
The DNA here is from genome assembly GCF_025567415.1 of Dorea ammoniilytica. Classification (NCBI taxonomy): domain Bacteria; kingdom Bacillati; phylum Bacillota; class Clostridia; order Lachnospirales; family Lachnospiraceae; genus Dorea; species Dorea ammoniilytica. The sequence goes on along the minus strand of NZ_JAOQJV010000012.1, from coordinate 34,484 downwards.
GCAAAAACGCAGTCTGGACACTGGCTATATCCTGATAATCAGTCCATTGTACAAAATATTCCATTAACTTATGAAAGCTTTCCCGAATCGTACCATCATACTGTGGCATATAACAAAAATGAAATTCACCGTTCTTTTCAAAAATCATTTCCGGTTCCAGCAGGATTCTATTTGAGTTCAGTAAATAACGTTCCACATCCCAAATTGTTTCCTGCATTTTTGATAGAAACTTTTTCATCTCTTCTTTAGTAATCTTGTCCTGCCGATATTTATTTTTCATTGATACCAGACCCGTAATTTCATATTCGTATACAGTCATTTCTCCCTCACCGCGTATAGCAACAGGCAGCACTCCTTTTATCTGATTCATCTGTAGCATCCGTATCTGATAATCTGCTTCCGTAATGCCCGGAACACAAATGCGCAACAATGTTTTATTCAACTCGCTCTTTACTTCTGTATGTATTTCCATTTGTTCCTTCTTTCTAGTATCTTTTCAATCCTAATTTTCGATAACTTCTTATCTTTTCTTCTGGTTTTGTAATGCTTGAAGACTCCGCGACCAAAAGCTTCATACGACCTTTTGTTGCACCTGCTGTAATCGTAATCTGGTCTTTGTTAACTTTTGCATTTACACTTGGATTGCCAAATACAATACATTTTCCCCTGATCCGTTCTTCAAAAATTGTTGACACTACGGTTTCTGTTACTTCATCCTTTTCTCTGACCTTTGTTCCGGCAATTGTTGCCGTTTCGTGTGCGGCAGCCGCTGTAAGTGCCTTATCATGATAATAAAATATTCCCATAATGCTCAGAAAAAATATCATTAATATAAAAGGCACAATATATGCCATTTCTACTGTAAACATTCCATTCAATTCCATTGTTCTAATTTTTGCAAGTTTTCCTTCATTTTTGTATATTTTATAATTTCTTTTCATCCATACCTCGTTTTCTTATGCATTTGCAGCCACCATTATCTCCGTCAGCCATACGGCTATATATCCAACTGTAATAAGCGGAACCAGAGGTATTGACGTTCGCTTTTTGAATCGACTTCGCGCCAGTATAATCCCTGCTACCACTGCAGTTAACATCCAGGTCATCACTAACAGTTCAAGCATATTCCAGATTCCAAGATACCCTCCCAGAATACACATCAACCAGCTGTCTCCATATCCCAGACCTTCTCGTGTTGCTTTACTGATTACGATAAAAAGTGATCCGATCACCAGACCTGCCAGATATGATTTCCATGCTCCGGAGCCCCCGGTAACCACAGCTATACCACTCTCAATTCCGGTTATTAAAGCACAGCCTATAAGTGCAATCACAGATACTTTATGCTCCCGTACATCTTTATAAGCCATGAATACTAATGCCAGACATACCATCATTCTGCCAATAACCTGGAACCAACCGTATTCCATCAGATATATATTTATTTGCTGCATTTTGTACATGCTCCTTTCCCTACTGCCTCTGATACAGGAATCGCATATACCGTTCGTTTAAGTCCACTACAACTTAATGAATTATGATAACGATTGCCATAGTCTGTCAGATATACCTGCGAAGCCGCACTTCCATGCACACATTTATCGCAGGGATGATATTTTTCCTGATCATTGTTACGCAGGTCATCCACCGTTCCTGCATTGACTGTTCGAATAGATAGTTCCAGATAATTACAATGATAATCCCGATGATATACCATGCCTGTCTCCGTAATGTACACAGTCTCATTATCCTCTTTATCCCAGAATGCCGACTGATAACCATTCCATCCTTTCATCCGCATAGTTTCTTTCATGTGAACCGCCTTTGCTGTAAATACAGGTATCGGAAGCTTCACCTGATAAATCACTTCCATTTCCAGAATGCCTGTCAACATCGACATACGTGAATTCTGACAGTTGATTCCACTGCTTCCATTTACGACAATGCTTCGTTCCAATCGTTCACTGCCAATTGCCCTGACAATCTCTGTCTCCAATGCGGACGGTGAGACCATCTGTGTCAGATAGCAGTCTTCTGCCGCGCGTTTTGCCGCATATTGCATTCCATTGCGCACACTGGTGCGTATGGACATTACTTCCATCATGTAAAAAAGAGCTAAAACTGCCAGAAAAAACAATGGAATTGCAAATGCCGCCTCTATTGTAATAGATCCTTTTGTTGCCAAAAGGCAGAAGGATGTCCTCTGGTTTTCAGTTTGTTCATTTGTTTTTGTATTGTGATACGAGGGATTCACAGAGTAATTCATCATATGCCTTGAGGGAGGCATCATAGAGAGCATCTCCTTTCTATATATGCAAAAAAGATTGTTACTATATCCCAAAGGACATCCTTCTGCCTTTCAGCTATTGATAAGTATAATAAGTGTTAAATGTATAAGTGATTCCTCTTCGAAGCCGCACCGTCGAGGCCACTTCCATCCTGTAAACGCAATGATCTGCACGAAACCACGTAAGTCCCTTTTCGTTACGCATGCATAGTTCTATCAGATCTTCAGTCCGAAGAATCAGGTTTGTTTTATTTTCCAGAAGAAGCAATCCTCGTAGATAGCCCTTATAATCCAGACCTTCTTCTGCATCCATTCCTTCTCCATGGTCATCCTCAGTTCCAAGTGTCATAAGCCCGGCAAGCGACAATTGCCATGTCTCCGTACTTTTTACTAACGGTACTTTCCCACCTTTCATAAGACTTCGAAGATCCATAACACTTTCCCCAAGTGCCCACGCTAACAGCAATGCCTGTGCTACCGCTTCACTTGCCACCGGAAGTGCAATCAGACTACATAGTGTCAGAGCAAGACTCTGCGCCTCCGCCTGTTTTGCTGCGTCCTGCTGAAGGAACGCATAATTAGGCGCAAACCGAAGCATCAACAAACGTTTTAATACTGCATTCAGATTCTCCCGGTCACTGTTCTTCCCGGCAAGCAGATATTCCATTTCATACTTCAGTGTGCCATCTGCCCCATCTTCCTCCACTGCTGTATCAAAATGTCCTAAAAGATATTCATCCAACAATATCTTCGATAAAGACTCCTGTTTTGCCTTGTCACTGAAATCTCCATATCCACGCTGAAGGGTCCTTCCTGATACCAAAGTATCGGACGTCACACTGGCATCAGACACTTCTTTCCCCTCTGGCATTACAAGTTCAGCCAATGGAGTAGATGCAACCCTCTGCATATTGGGAAGTGGGTTATTCTCTGTCGGAAGTTCCTGTTCATTCTCCGACAGAATTCCCGTCAATTCTTCATTTACACGATCCTCCATCTTAACCGACTCTTCCGCTTCATCTGCCCGCTCTTTCCAGACATCCTCATCCTCACCGAAAGGATTCAACGAACTAAGACCATACTTACTTTTCATATATTTCGCTATCTGATCCTCTAATGCTGCGCCATTATAATCCGTCAACAATTGCACCCGTTTCATTGTCTGTTCCATGCCGGATGCTCCATAATAAGACAACCGGTCAAAAATTTTTTCTTCACTATAATCACTGCTCTCATAAGAAGCATCTAGCACAAACAGATCAAACTCTTCCAGCATATCCCGCTGATATTCCGCAAATACTGATTCCATGGCACAGTTCATATCTGCTCTCCGATAACTTTTGGCAGATTGCAGGGACGCACTTTCCATCATGCTTCCGGTAAATCCAACCAGTAGCATAAAGATTAATGCCAGAAATGCTGTTACCTCACCACGTTTCTTTTCTGATTTATATGCCGGAACTTTCACTGGTAATTTTCTCAAATATCGTATTTACAAGACTGGTAAGCTGCGACTTAAAAATGATTACCAGACCAATCAGCACAACAAGGATCAGAATAACTTCCACCACACCGATCCCCTTCTCATCACGCAGGATGTCCGTGATCCTCTTTTTTAATTGAAACCCCTTCCATCTCATTCGGTACAACTTTTTCTTTATCATACATATTCTCCTTTCTTCACATCCAAGCTTCCTTGCCTCTAATCGTCTTTACATCTGGGGACCTTACATTTGAATAGATAAAAATGCCGGAACTATAACAATCAGAAGTACCATCGAAAGCATCATAAACATTGGCAGCAAAAGCTTAGTTCCTGCCTCTTCGCCTCTTTTCTTCGCAGCAGCTTTACGTTCTTCAAATGCCTGATCGGCTTCTGCCCGAAGCAGTTCTGATAAACCTTTGCTTCCTTTTCGCAGATTCTGTGTAAGCAACGCAGCCAACTTCCGATATGCTTTTAACCCACATCTTTTCCCAAACTGTTCGTACGACTCCAACTCTGTTACTCCACTCTGCATCTCGTTGCATGTCTTCGCCATTTCTTCATAAGCAAAACGGATTCCCCGATAATTTTTCTGCTTCTCATAATCGGTTACAATCTTCTGCCAGGCACTTTTTACTGTAATTCCTGCTCCCAAAAGTAGCGTGAGTTTATCCGTTATCTCCGGATAATCTAACATCATCTGCTGCTTTGTCTCCTGATCTTCTTTTTGACGATTCTGTCGGTCTAATACCAGCAACAGTATACATATCATCGGTCCTAACGCTAACGCATACCATCCCCGGAGATTCTGAGGATTACGAAGCACTATCGTATTACCATCTATCTGTGTCGGAATCTTGAATTCTGACTTCTGCCTGGAAGACTCCTCCTGTTTTCTCAGTTCTTCTGTCACAAGCAAGACTGTTTTCTCATCATTATCATCTAGTGGCGGATATATTTTTACTGTCATTTCAGTTATCGCACGCTTCGTCTCATCCTGCTTATATATCAGGCAGGCCTTCAGGTTTACCAGAACTCCTTCTGGTTCTTTCATCAGATTTTCTTCATTCAGAACGCCATATACACTGATCACATCATAGCGATCAACCTCCCACTCTACGCGAACAGGAACGTCTGGAATTTCCTTGATCAGATTCAGGTCATACCGCACATTGTCCAGATTTTTATTCTGTCCAAGGATTCGATCACCAAGTTTTTCTGTCTCCTGATCGAAGACTTTCTGAAGTTCTTCATCTGAATAATTCCTTTCCTGAACCGTAATCCTCACCTTGTCTTTCTGACGTATACCGTTTACTATCAATTGAAGTTCCTTTGTTATACTTCCATGTCCACTGCTTTCTCTGGGGATACTCGTCACCGATTTCGTTGCCTCTCTCTGATCTGTCACAAGCAGTATCACTGCCAATACGCAGCTTCCAATGACGATTCCCAGCATCAGACTTCGATATTTACAATCTTTTCCCCAAGCAAATATGCGCCGAAATATATTGCCAGACATGCTGTCATCACTCCTATTCCTGTCGGATTCCCATATAGTATCTTCATAAATTCCGGAAAACTGAATTTCATATAAGCAATCATCACAAAGGGAATTACTGCCATGACTTTAAATTCGTATTTTCGTGCTGCAAGCATCGTCTCTATCTCAGCTCTTACCTCCAGCTTGTCCCGGATCTGCCCGGCTGTATTGCGAATAATACCAATCATATTACCTCCGCTTCTTCTCGCCATAACAAATACATTTACAAAGTTCCTGACGTCCTCCTGCTCTACACGCTCTGCCCATTCTTCCAAAATCCGTTCTGCCGGAATCTGCAGATAAATCTGTCGAACCATATGCGTAAATTCTCTTTGTATGGCCGTATCCTCCTTATAAAGTATACTTAGATCCTTTTTTGTTTCTTTCATGGCATTTTCAATCGAATATCCTACCTGAAGTGATGCTGCAAGTGACTGTATTGCCTCCCGAAACTGCTCCTGAAATTCTCTTCGTTTCTGATTAATCTTATCCACTTCCCAGTGCAAAAAATACCAGACACCAACAGGTGTTAAAATGATAAATGCGATTTTTGATTCATAGAACAGATACGCCAAAAGCATTTGAAGTGACACAGTTTTGAATAATGCTGATGCATATTCAGAGCGTCTGATATCCTGCCGAAAATAACTTTTCCGTATTTGCAAGATCCTGAACTTTCTTCCACTTGCCGGCAATTCTTCCATTTTCTCTGCCTGTTTCTTCAAACTGGTACAAAATCCTTGTATCAATTTCTTCCCCGTTATAATCCATCACCTCTACAATCTCCAGAAGCTTTCTGCTTTTATCCCAAAGTCTTCCAATATGAATAATGATATCTATCGCCGATGCAATCTGTCTCTGAATAGCTGCCAGTGGTACGTCCATCCCCATAAGCACCATCGTTTCCAATCGCCTGAGCATGTCCTTTGGACTATCCGAATGCCCGGTACTCAAACTACCTTTATGTCCTGTTGACAACGCCTTTATATGGACTCCCTATGTTCCCATCATGCAGAAATACAATATCTGTACTTAATACACACTGTATATAACGTTATTATCTTGCCATTCCACAGTTGCAAAAAGAAAAGAGAGCCTTTCACAGCCCTCTTTCATATTGACTTTCTCATTCATTTGTCATACTTAACAGTTTGGCAACCAATGTCTCTAAACTTTTTCCCAAAAATGGGACAAAATCTGGTATTGCACCAAATGCCATCCCAATTATTATCATTCGCCCACATTCTCTTGCAGATTCCAATGCAAATCCATAACTCAAAACACCTGTCAGAATAAATATAATTGATAAAAAGTAAAGCAAAATATTTCCCAACATCATCGGAATTTTTAATAACCAGCGAATCAATGTCATTACTGCAAGAATTAAATATAAAAACACTTTTATTATGTACTTAACCAACATTTTTAATCCCTCACTTTTTTGTCTTTCCGGACAGCAAGAATCTTGCCATCCGGACTTCCTTTTTTTTGCTATCCGGACTTCCACTTTTTTGCTATCCGGGCTGCAAAATTCTTGCTATCCAATGCAGTTCATTATCCTTTTGTGTATATCATTTCCGTCAAAATCATCTCTTCTGCATCATGACAAATGGCATTCATCCTCCTTGTCCATTCCATGTTGTCCTGCCTTTTTAATTTCTCTGTAATTCCTTGTTTCTCCATCATCTGTTTTACTAATTGTTCTTCCCTATCCCTTGCTTCTGCATCAATCTGATTCAAATGCTCGACAAGTTTTCCTTGTAACAACAATATTTGATATTTTGCCTTTCTGTGTTCCTGTAAATAGCTTTTACGAAGCATCCCATATTTCCCATAAGTTGGTTCGATATCTGTAAGTGCCAATTTTGGCAAATAATAATCACCACATAACATATAAGTAAGTCCATTTTTCTCATCATAAATTTCGTTCTGCATAAAATATTCTCCTTTTCTTCCTATAATTGGTCGTACATCTTCAACAGTGTTCCCTTTTTCATTTGACTATATTTCACCTGTAATTCTTCATATTTTTTCTGAAGACTTTCATATTCGTTTTTCGGAACACTATCGGATAATTTCTGTTCTAAACTCTTAATCCGTGCTTCCTGTGCTTTTGCAATAGCATCACTTTTAGGATTTCGCAATATCATTCCCTGTTGTTTTTCCTTCAATTCCATCATGACCTGTTTCACATTCGGATTATTATAGAAAAAACCTCTGGAAAGTCCTGTTAGTTTTGTAAGTTCAGCAACTGAAATTTTTATATTTTTTCTATACATTGTTTCAATAGCTGTTATTGCTGTTTCCGTCATTTCCGCACTTTTTTCTTTTGCCAGTGCTACCATTTTATCGTGTTTCTGCATTTTCCTTTTCCCTCCTGTATTGTGCTAATAATTCATTCATTTCATCTCGTACAGCCTTTGTATCCTCCGCTAATGCTTCGTTTCTTAACCGCCGATAATGTGGTATGGTTCGTGTATCCTTATGCCCCAACAGCCTTGCAATGCTATCATCATCTAATTTCATTTCTGTAAGTTTTACTCCAAAAGTATGTCTAAAACGATGTGTACGAAACTCAAAATAATTTCCATTATCATCCCTGATATCATTTTCATAAATCATGATATTTACATGATATTTCAGCATTGAATCTGTATACAATTTTCCATTATCTTGCAGAAAAATATATTCTGAATCTGGATGCTCCTTTTCTGAAACTTCTATTGCTTTTCTAATCAATTCTGCCAGCTGATTGCTAACTGGTCTTTTATATTTCCTTGTTTTCTGCTGGATAATAGTTATAAAATAATGTCCAGATTTCTCAGATAAGCAATCCCTTCGCAAAGTCAACGTATCCTCTATTCTTGTACCGAGCATCTGATGTATTATTAAACATCTGCCTAACTGGGGCTTTAATTTTGTTAATGCACAATTAAATCTTCTGATTTCTGCATCTGAATACGCTTCTGGTAAAGCGTTGTCATATGCTCTGCAATCACTGGACAGAAAAAGGTTGCATATATTTCCTATTTCCAGTTCACGCCCTATTTCATCCAACAGATTATCCAAAACCGACAGCTCTGTCGTGTAACTGACTGATGTAAGACCAGTATCCGTTTTTATATAAACCAGATAATCTTCTATCATATCCCTGCTAATTTCTGTAAAGTGCTTTACTTCTGGGAATCGATCATACATGAAACTAGCAAACCGACGGAATCCACGCAATTCACCTTTTATACTACCCATTGCTTTTGTCTGGCAGTGGCTATACAATATTTTCTTTATTATCTCTTTAAATTCTTTCTGCCTGATCTCACGAAAATCTAATCTATATCTTCCACGAATCGGATTACTCCTTGGCACAATATCCAACTTTCTCATATCCCATACATCTTTTTCATTTTCTGGAATATCTGCTGTTTTACACTTCACAACATACTCATAATACATTTTCAGAAAAGAAATCTGAGCGCTACTTTGTTGCTCAACATTCCGCCTATCCGGTCTATTTCTTCTAACATACAGCGCCAATCCTTTTTTATATAAAAATGCTTTATAACTTCTCTCCAGTTCTTCCCATTTTTTATCAGTGATGCTACTACAACTTGTACACTTCTCATTCAGAAATTCTTTCAACAGATCAAATCTGTAAATATCATTTACTACTGTTGATAATGACAAACGTCTACATCTATCATCGATATACCCATAAATCTCATCCTGCATCTTTTCATTATGAATCTCTGATATGTAGTACACCCTGTTTTCCTTCCATTTCAGTCCTGCCAACTGTTTTTCTGTAGCTTGTTGATAACAGTCATACGAAATCAAATTAATATTACCTTTCATCATCTTCTGCTCCTTTCAATTTAAATGACTGATTTTTAGAGAAATATTTATCTTCAGCCGATACAATACGTTCCGGCATGAAATCAATGTACTGTTTTGTCATATTCTCACTTGAATGTCCTAGATAATCTCGTACCCCTTGTATAGAAACCCCATTTCCGTACATTGAAGTTGCAAGGTTATGTCTGTAATCGTGTGCTCTAAAGATATAATCTCCGCAGGCAATCCCACGAACCTTACACTCCCGAATCATCTGATTTGAAAATGTCTGTCCATTAAATGCACCACCCTTTTTATTTTTGAATAAATACTCCCCATTTTTTATTCCGTACTTTTTTTCATAATCATTCACCAGTCCAACCAATAAACTGGGAACAGGAATGACTTTTTCTCTCCGCATTTTGCTTTGATATATGCGCATCCAATTCTCATTGCCTTGTGAATAAAAGGCTCCCGATTTTATTGTACAAACCTCGCTTTTCCTAATTCCTGTGCAAAACAAAATCAAATACATCAACTGTAAATGCTCTGGGAATGCCGGCAGCTCCTTAATCAGATGAGCAATTGTTTTTTCTGGAACACTTCTTTCATTGTGTTCTGAAAAACCTTTTTTTAAAAATCGTTCCGGATAAAACTTCAACACTTCAATATTTTTCATTTTCAAAAACTGTAGAAATGTATGCATATGTGTGATATATCGGTTAAAAGTAGAATACTTAATATCGGACTTATCCAAAACAGACACATAACCCTCTATATCTTGTATCTCCAGTTCAGTTACTTTCTTACTCTGTCCATCCAGATATTTTAAAAATTGTGAAATAAAACTTATTGTATTTCGGATATTTGATAAAGACAGATCCGATATCCCGACCAAATATTTTGCGTATAATTGTAAATACCAACGATTTTCTTTTTCGTAAATATTAATAAATGAAAGGCTTTTAACAGGTGAACTAGCATTGATTCTCGATTTATCAAACTGAAACCTATCCATATACCAGATACACGCTCGCCAATTTGTCTCTGAATCTGTTAGAAATAACGTTCTTCTCGCAAACTCAACAATCTTAGAAGCATGTTTTTTTATAATTTCCGACTCCTTGTTTAAATACAGATAAAATCTGTTTTCGTCTGCCTGTTCCATTTCTTCAATATCATCTATTCCGTACTTATCGCAAAACCGTATAAGTGCTTTTAATGGTTCTAAAAAATATCTTCGATGTCTTTGTACCTTATCCATATTCAGAATTTCACACAGCAATATTTTTGTCTGTCGCACCAACTGTGATGAATGTATCCTCGTTAAGTCCCATAACAAATCATTCTTATCAACCACCTGACGGAAAGATTGTGCTTTCTTCTTATTGGGGACATACAGCAAAAACAATTTGTCTTGCTTAAAAAACTCCTGTTCTACAGAGAAGGGCTTTCCTTGTGAATAGACATCTGGCATATTTTCTATTTTTAAACGATCAAATAAGCTCAGTAATTCCGCTTTATATTTTTCTGAAATATCCTCTTTTTCAAGAGAATCCATATACATTTTTCTCGTTTCATAGTTAATATCTGCAGTACACTGTATATCTGTATACTGAAAAAATTTGTATAACCGGTTATAGTATTTTGCTTCTCCAGTCGTAACTAAAGATATTTCTTCCTTTAATTTCTCAGATATTTTTTCCTGATATAACTTCGGAACAATTTTTAATACTGCCAAGGTAATCCCTCCTTCCTTTTACAGAAAATCTGCAATTTGGTATAAATCTTCATTATTTGAGTAGTATTGATCTGTCGCTTCTATCAATCGTTCATTATTTTCACCCAAGTATTTAATGGTAGTTTCAACTTTCTTATGCCCCAGGGCAAAACGAATGTCATTCAAATCCCATCCTTCTTTTCTTCTTTCCTCCGCAAAATAGTGTCGGAGCTGATGCGGATGGGAATTGATATCCGTTTTTTTGGATAGCCTTTTCAACATGCTATACACAGAATCCGCATCTAATGGCTCTCCTTTGTTTTTTCCAGTTAATTTTGTAAATAGATACTCCGAGTTCATCAGACTTTTTCGGTTATCAGAAATGTACTTAACCAAGAACTCAAAAGTTGTATTACTTAACAAAGCCATTCTATATTCTGCATTTTTTGCTCTTGCCAAGTTGGTATTGGATTCACGATACCTTACCCGAACCGTCCTTCTTTCAAAATCAATATCTTCGGTATAATGGATTCCCAGAATTTCCCCTAATCTAAGACCGGTTTCTGCCATCATTGCTATCAGCAATCGATCTCTATCATTCGTACAGGCATTTATCAGCTCCTGTATTTCTTCGGATGTTATTTCTTCCAGATTAGGTTCTTCTTCTTTGAAGAAACCTTTAAACGAATTCACTGCATTTTGATGATTTACTCCCATACTGTCAAAATATGATACTTTTTTTACTCGTAAGACTTTAAGCATTGGCAAAACATCTTCCAGTGCCAAAAACTGGTAGTATCTGAAGACTGCACCAAGATACATATTGCAGGTCTTATTGCTCGTCTGTGTATTATGCTCAGTATGCTTTCCACTCTTAACCCAATACAAGAAATCAATAAAATGTTTATTCTGCTCTGAATAGGATAGCAATGTAATCTCATCCAATCCTATCGTTTGCTCCTGCAGATAATTGTAATAATATGAAAGTGCGAAGGCTGCGGATTTTACAGTATTCGGAGAAGCATTAATCTGATCCAGATGCTTCAAATACTTTGATGGAAGGATTTCAATTTCTTCAATATCAGAAATAATCAAAAAACGTGGTCTATTATCTTTCAAAACCGAAACAACCCTATATTTCAATCCACAGCCCTCCTTCCTTTCTTTTCGATTCGTTTGACTTCTTTGACTTCTTGATTTACATTATACACAAAGATATCAAAATGTCAATTACGTTTTTGACTTCTTTGACTTTTAAGAGAATATCAATAAAGCATTTTTTGATTTCTTTATGTTTTAAATTGATTTTTAGGGATATAATTGATAAAATAAAATACAAGAAGTCAATTTATACAAAGTCAAAGAAGTCAAGAGGAGATTTGAATGAACGAATTTATATCAAATTCAGGCACACTAATAAATCCTGACAGCGTTTACGATCAGGAAAGATTCATCAATATACTTCAAATCATTTTACAGAAAAAAACACAAAAAGAATTATCTGAACAAACAGGCTTAAATAATGCAACCATTTCACGAATGCTCAACGGTGTCCGATCTGGAAGACCATATAAAAGCACTATTGATAAAATTGCAAAAGCCATTGATGATCCAGAACTTATCCAAGAATTATATGATGCAACGGGATATTCTTCTAAAAAAATACGGGAACGAAAAAAGATAATTGCAGACAATGGATTTTCTTTGGATCTCTCTACTGTTCAGGTGCATGAAAAGTTTTTTTCTACCTTAATGCGTGGACTTTCCATGATGACAAGTCTTCATAAAGTTGAATGGACAATAAAATCTGGAACGCCCAGATCATACGATTATTTAATTGAATTAAAAGAGGGAAATATAGATTATTGGTATATTAGATATGTAGATAGAATTACTTCTGATGAAGAAAGGAAAAAAGCCTTAACTGCCATTTATGGAGAATTTGCAAAATTGAAATTGGGCGGAAAAATCAAAGTTTCTTGCGCCACTCCTTCTTACGAAGATTATGATTATTTTATTACAATTCCGCCATACCAATTAAATACAAATGCTTCTATTATACATTTTGATTCCGAACTCGAAAGATTTGCAGACGAAACCTTTTTAGAGACAGCTTTACCACTTAAAGAAAATATTCCTGTTAAGGATTTTTGTAATCTTACCGAATCACTGATACTATAACTTTTTGATTTTATCACAGAGAGAGTTGCTTATGGCTCTCTCTTTTTTTAACGCTTCCTCCTCCCATATTCTAACTCATTATGGCAAATCATTTTCTAAAGCAAGTATCGCCTAGAGTAACTCAAAATCCCATTTCTGGATTATAATTCTCTGACGAACTTAATGGAGATTACTATTCCCCATACCCTCAATATCACAAAATATCAAATTTTGCTATTAGCTCATAATAAATTTTCGCAGCTATCTGTTTTTGCACTCATAGTTATCAAAAGCTTTTTATAACCATCTGCTTCTACCAGTAACAAAATGTCAATAGTTTTTTAATCACTTTTTCAAAAAAGGCAAAAAAATAGAACGTATAGATTATTTCCATACGCTCTATCTCACATTTCATATTAAATTTTTGAATTCTACAAACGTGAAGTTGTCACTTTCCTGTACTTATAATTTTTCATCAAAGTGGTTGCATCATCTCAAGAATGATTCCATCCGGGTCTCTGAAATAAAAAGCTCTGCTTTCCCCAAATCCATCTGCCCTAAAGTCGAAATACTGCGGTTCAGACAAGCACTCCACATGATTTTCGATAAGGGTTTTGTAAACAGAATCAATGTCATCCGTGTAAAAGCATACTTCTGAGATAGATGTCGTAAACAAGTCTGATTGTTCTTTATGGATTTTACTGTCTACAAACTGAATCAATTCAATCGGTGGTGCTTCAAGAGCCTTTGAACCATTCAAATATGCAACCCTTGCTTTACAATTTTCCTTACGGAACATTTTATCTGTCTCTTCGTCTTCCATAAAGATTTCACCCTGAAATTTAAGCCCAAGAATATCTCTGTAGAAAGCAATCGAGCGATCCAAATCAAAAACGGTTAATCCAATGTGATAAATTCTTCCAACCATATATATATTCCTCCTACAATTTCTTTATTTGTCCAATCTCGATTTGTTACTCACATGATATCATATTTTTTCTTCAATTACATCCACCTAATTTTAATACACTGCCTGTCGACTTGCTTCTGTAACCAGCATCCGGTTAATCTTCTCCTGCATTGTTTCCTTTGCATTTTCATTGAAATGATAACGGACAACATAGACTGTCTGCCCGATTTTCTTTGTAAATGTGTTACCCTCTGTTTTTGTATTCATCATTTTTTCCATAATCATTTTTCCTTTCTTTTGGAGCCCCAGCAGAGAGTCATTCCATTGGTCTCTGTCAGAACATTATTCTTTAAATCAGGCCCAAAATGGGCACTTCCAGTTTCACAGGCTACCTATATATAGCCTTTTCATTTTTGCTTGCAAAAAGCCTTGTGATCACAGCACTTTTTTAACGTAAAAAGCGTTTTAATATGATGCAGCCAACGACAAGAAGCATATCTAACAAATATCATTGTCTATCACTTCTGTTTTCTCTGCCGATATCTCTCTGGTTAATACCTAATAATCTTCCCTGCCAGACAAGACGATAAGTACAGCGTTTGCTTCTATCGTGTTTCCAAATACTTTCTTCCATCATACGATGGTTCTTCATCAAGTTCCAGTCCGTGACGTTTACAGATATCTAAAAACATTGTCCAGCAGGCAGAATCGGCTGCAGATTCAAAATTTTATTATTCAAAAATAAATAAAAATGGATTCCACCAAAATACCCATCACCAAAAATGTACTGGACACTTCTATTCATTATATTTGCACCAACAACTTGAAGTTATCTTCCTGCTTACGACTTTCCAACAACATAAACTCCAAATATCATTTTGATAATATAAAGATACTTCTTTCTTACCCCAGAGCAAGATCCACCTGTGTTTAACAATATTGTCTTTCATCACAATATTCTCTCATCAGGTTTTCATCTTGCTGGGGATTCCCCAAACCCATTTTTCTATTTATGCCGAGGTCTTAGTACACACTAGAGCAAGATCCACCCCGGTAATACCATATCGCTATTTTAGCAATATGATATTTTCCGGACGTAGGATTCTTGCTGAGGATTGTGCTCCCCAGTTCCTCACATTCAGCATAAATATACACTTGGTTCCCCGAATTTTTCCGGTCACAACACAGGGATATAAAATAGACTAAATATCTCTATATCCCTGTGAAATCACTATGTGATTTTAAAAACAGCAAGGACAGGAAGTGTGGATACACTTCCGCAAAATTGCCAATTTCGGAGCCATATCCAAAATTGAAAAATACATAAAAATCAAAAATCCGAAACCTTACTTGATATCCAAATTTATAATTTTTACAGATTACAAAAAAACCAATATGAAAATTTTACAAATTTTGTACCACCTGTAAAATTCCCATATTGGTTTTCATTCAGCTTTTATGGATTTGGAATATTCTATGTTTTCAAATATTTTACTTTGAGCAAAAAACAGCTCTATAAACTTTTATCATTGCATTTTCTGGTATAATTTCATCAACTCTCCCACACAATCTGCTTCCGTCATTTTTGTACTAAAGCCATACGCAGCCATAACAGCTTTATCATTTGCAGTATGTGCTCGCCGTAACTCGGCTGGCATTGTTAAAGGATCATATAAAGCCGCAAGATTACTATTAGGATATAATGTTCTTGCTTTCAAAATTTCCTGTGCCGATTTTTCAATTTGTTCCCGATTCTTCTCCGTTACTACAGGCCACGGGAAATTGTTATACACTATTGTGTTTGAATAACTATAATCACTTTTTAATCTTCCACACACTGCTCGCATCCATGCCATATGAACATTCGACATCAATACACCAAATTCATAAAATGATGCATTTGGCATAGTGAATAATTTGTCTCCCGGAATAATTTCACCATCTAAATAATCCATTGGAATATATCTACGATTCTGAGAAGAAACTTTGGGAATCGCAATATATTGATTTTTATGTTCAAGTATTGATGCAAATAAAGTTGGATTCTCAGCCGCTTTTTTTGTGTTCGCTCTTGTACTACTAAGTCTAAATTCACGTACTTTATTCACCCGTTCTAATATCATCGGACATTTTTTTAATAATCCAGGATCAGCTCCAACAAGCCAAATACAATATCTCGGCTTTCGATCAATAAAATCTTTTCCCATCATATAATGTCTAAAAAACGGAGAAGCCTGTGGTTCTTTTTCCAAAAACTCTTCCTTTTCCTCTTCCGTCAATATTAAAAATCCACCATCAATTGCTTGCCCACCTAATGCTATTTCAGGAACATTACACAATGGTTTCATTCTTTTTTCAATGAATATATTTTCTGCATCAAGCAAATATCCATTAATATTATTCGCCGGAATTGCGTTCTCACCTGAATAAATTATTTTCTGCTTATTATTTACAGCTCTGCTAAAGCCAACAATTACACAATGAACATGCGCTTTTATTGACGCTTCACTATCCCATATAAATGTTCTGTATGCAAAATCAATATGTACACCTGATTCAAAAAGCGGTTTCCAGAGAATCGAAACACTTTCTCCCTGTGTAATTGAATTAGTTGATACCAATGCTGCTCTGATATTATAATTTCCCATATAGTCAGCTGCTTTTTTATACCAGCAACTAACATAATCAAGATTTCCTATACTCTTCCATCCTTCAAATATCTTCTCAACATCTTCCTTCTGCTCCGACGCCATCCAACGTGCTCCTACAAATGGCGGATTTCCCATTATAAACGATAATTTTTCTGCAGGAATTACATCATTCCAATCAATTCTTAATGCATTTCCTTCTGTGATATTTACATATGTCTTTAAAGGAAGAAAATCATCATTAAATCCATACACAATATTTTTCGTTTCTTCCAACATTTGAGATTCTGCAATCCATAAAGCCGTTTTTGCAACTGTAACTGCAAAATCGTTAATCTCTATTCCATAAAATTGCTGAATAGAAACTCTAATTGGATTATTTACCTCTACCAATGTCATTTGTCCGCCAACTTTTTCCTTTATCACCTCATTCTCCAAACGACGAAGCGACAAGTATGTTTCTGTAAGGAAATTTCCAGAACCACACGCAGGATCAAAAAATGTAAGTGATGCCAATTTATTTTGGAATTCTTCCAATTTTTTATCTCTGGTACGCTTCACTTGAATTGCTCTAATACTATCAAATTCCTTTTGCAAATCTTCCAAAAAAAGCGGACTAATAACTTTATGTATATTTTCAATAGATGTATAATGCATTCCTCCTGAACGTCTGGTCTCAGGATTTAATGTAGATTCAAATACCGCTCCAAATATAGTTGGAGAAATATCACTCCAATCAAAATCTTCTGACGCTTTTGTAAGAAGTAATTCTTTAATTTCCTCTGTAAAAGGTGGTATCTCAATAGTTTCATCAGCAAATAACCCACCATTTACATACGGGAACTGAGCAAGTTCTTCCTCCAAATACTCGTCTCGCTCTGATACAGGTGTATCCAATATCTTAAATAATTCTAATAAAGCTCTCCGGCAATCCTTTACTTCATATGTTTCCAAATAATCATGGAACATATTTCTCTTTCCAAAAATACCAGCATCTTCTGCATACAAGCAAAAAACAATTCGCACACATAAAGCATTCAGGCTCTTTAGTTTATGCTCTCTTTTTTCTTTCTGCTCAAATGTTTCATCCTTTTCCTTAATATCTGGTATACGATATTGTTTTAAAAACGCATCATAAATAAGCCCAACAATACCTCCTGCTTTTATTGATACTTCCATTTCATGCGATATTGTCTTTACTTCCTTTTTCACCAAGAAGTCCAACAATGGATATTTGCTTTGTAATTCATCTAAAGCAATCTTTGTCGGTTCTGGCTGTTTCTGGTTCATATCATAAATCCAAATTTCAGCAAAATTTGACGTAACAATCCACCGAGCTCTTTCATCAAAAGTCAGCTTCCCATTATATCTGTCTGCCTGTTCAAATGGAGTAAGATCAACATCTCCTGAATTCCTGATTTTCTGATCCAATGCTTTTCCAAGACTCTTCTGTTCAATAATTACTCGTGTTTCAGGAATATATACATCAATACGTTTTGTATTTCCATCAATTACAACTTTCTTTTCAAAGTTCAAACGTTCTGTCACATTATCCATTCCCAAAACATTCGTCAATAAATCAATCCAATAAGAACGTCCATCTTCATCTTCTTTCCCTTTTCCCATCCATCGGTTTACAAATTGACGGGCAGCCTCTCTTTGTTCTGCATCTGTCATGCTTTTTCCTCCTAAATAATCGTACATTCACAAATCTTTCTCCGACTATTTTTACATATCATATCCACAGTATATCATAAAATTATTACAGAACAGCATTCATATATCATTATTTGTATTTTGTCTACACACAAGGAACTTCTACCGCCAAATCATAATAATATTGATACATGACCATGTTATCTTTTGCTTCTATATACACTCTCTGAGCTTCTTTCATCAAGTTATTCCAAATATCTTTCCATTCACTAGGAGCCGAATCTAAAAACCACATATTTTTAAATGACATTTCTATCGTCCCCCATAAATCATCTTCTTTACGCTCAGTTTTTATATTCATCTGCATATTTCGTGCAATTTCCAATGCATCTTTTTGTAAAAAAGTGAATTTCACTACTTTTTGAGGATCTGGAACTTTCTTAAAACAACGCATATGAGCTTCTGCCTTTTTTATAATTGTTTCCAATTGTTCATCATGCCATTTTTTATCCTCTAGTATCTCTTCTTCTGACATTTGCGCTTTTTCTGCATTAATTTCTCTTTGCATTTCTTCCAATTCACGCTGTGCAATATCATAATATTTCTTTTCAATCACCATAATCTCCCAACTCCATAAAAAAAGAAACAGTCAACATTTTCGTTACAACTGTTTCCTTTATTTTTGAAGTCCCCGGAGCATTTGTATCACTACATTCTGTTCTTTTTCATCAAGATTATTCCAAATATTCAAAACCTCTTGTTGTGATTCTGATAAGCTTACTGGAACATCCATTCCGGCAAAGAATTGTGCCATTGTTACTCCCAGTGCATCACATATCTTTTCTACAGTAGGCATAGTGGGTAAACTTTCTTTAGCAATAATTTTTCCAATCGAAGATTGAGATATACCAGTCAATTGTGACAGCCGATATTTACTCATATCACGTTTTTTACATAAAGCTATAATATTGTCCGCAATATAATCCTCTGTACGCAAGTAAATACACCTCTTTCCGATAGTAGTTACCTTAATTGTAACTAGAAATCCGAAAAAATATTAGAGATGTATCTTGCAAGTATTTACTAAGGGAAACAGTAGTATTAAAACAAAAAAAATAGAACTATATAAAGTTGTATTCCATTAATGTCAGCTTATTATCTAAATGCTCATATTCTCTTTGTATTTCTTCAATTTTATCATATAGTTTCAGCACTGTCGAACCCTTTATCATTTTATTTTCTTGGCACATCTGCCGGAATTTTTCTTTGTACTCCCGCAGTATTCTTCCTTTTTCCTCTAATTCCTCCAGTGTTTTAATTTCCTCTTTATCTGCCATGTATTTTCCTCTCAGACATAATTTTTAATACATAAATAATAACCTTTTTTTCGCTGTTGTTCAATTACAACTTATCGCCTTTTTCTCCCATCAATCGACAATCTTCTTTTTGCTATATACATATGATATACTTCTTTTTATACAACCAATTACTATTGTATAACTCACCATTTTTTCTATCTACAACACAAAAAAGTCAAGTTGTGATGGAAAGGAGGTGAGGACATGGAAATAAATTATGCACTTATAGGCAAACGTATAAGAGAAACCCGCAAACAACGAGGATTATCTGCCGAGGAGCTGGCTGAAATCGCTGATCTTTCTACTGTTTATATAAGCTATATAGAAAATGCCAAGCGTAAACCCAGTTTAGAATCTTTAATCAAAATTAGCAATGCCCTTGAAATTACTATTGATGAATTACTCTATGGAAACTTGTTATACAATCCTACGGAATATCAAACTGATATTGATTTATTAATGGCAGATTGTACCAGCACTGAAAAACGTTACATATTCGAGGTTCTTTCAGCCATAAAGAATATTTTACGAATCAATGATTGGCATCTATCCTCAAAACACAATTACGATGCTGATAACCCGAATGATTATTAAATCATTCAATAACAATCAAATATCTATTTCTACATAAACCATCTGTTAATCACTTAACTGATGGTTTATGTCTTTTTCAATCCAAAAATTCTATGATAGTTATATCAACTATAAAGGATGTCGCTATTGATGAAAGAAAGTGAAGAACGAAGCAGTAATATTGATGAACAGAAAGCCAGAATCCGGCAAAGATACAAAGGTATTGATCCAGAAGAACTGGAAGTAATTCCGGCACTTCCACCAGAGGATATTTTTAAAACAGAAAAAAAACTACGAGTAGCTGTATATGCAAGGGTATCTACGGATGATCCACGCCAAACATCCTCATATGAATTACAGAAAAATCATTATCAGGATGTAGTAAATAAAAATCCGAATTGGATGCTTGTCGAAATATATGCCGACGAAGGCATTTCAGGCACTTCGCTTCAACATAGAGATGCATTCAAAAAAATGATTGAAGATTGTGAAGCCGGAAAAATTGATTTAATCATAACAAAAAGTGTATCCCGATTTGCAAGAAACGTTGTTGACTGTATCCGATATGTACGAGAGCTTTCTTCACTCCGTCCACCCGTCGGTGTATTTTTTGAAACAGAGCATTTAAATACTCTTGATCCCAAAAGCGAAATGATTCTGTCATTCATGTCAACACTTGCACAGGAAGAAAGTCATACCAAAAGTGAAATTATGAATTCTTCCATTGAAATGCGTTTTCGTCGGGGAATATTCCTTACACCTCCTCTGCTCGGATATGACCAAGACGAAAATGGAGATCTTGTAATCAATCCACATGAAGCTAAAATTGTGCAGCTTATTTTTTATATGTATCTGAATGGAAGCAGTACTCAACAAATTGCTGATTCTTTGACAGAACTCGGTTGTAAAACAAAAAAGAATAATGATGTCTGGTCATCCAGTACCATACTACAAATCCTTCAAAATGAACGCCATTGTGGGGATGTTCTGGCGAGAAAAACATGGACTCCTAATTATCTTGACCATAAATCAAGGAAAAACAATCAAGACCGTAATCAATACAGAAAAGTCGGACATCACGAAGCTATTATCTCCCGAGATGATTTCATAGCTGTTCAAAAATTAATTACAAATGCGAAATATGGAAATAAAGAGATTTTACCAGAATTACATGTGATACAAGAAGGCTCTCTAAGTGGATTTATAAGCATTAATCCAAGATGGTCTGGATTTAAAGCTAGAGACTACTTTGAAGCATCTCAAAGCGTCCTTAAACCGGCAAATATGAATGTACCTGATACAATTACTGCTTCCGCCGGTTCCTTCGATTTAAGAGACTATGAAGTTGCCAGAGGACAATTTTTCTCCTCTGTTGGTCGGATTTCTGTTTCTTTTTCATATAAACAGATCTCTTTTAACAAAGATGCTATACGGAAATTTCCAAACATAAAATTTGTCGAACTGCTAATACACCCAAGCTCAAAACTACTTGCTATCCGACCATGTTCCTCTGAAACAAAAAATAAAGTGCAGTGGTCACGTCTCAAAGATGGTCAACTTATTCCAAAACCAATTTCCGGCGCTGCATTTTTGCCAACATTATACGAGATATTTAAATGGGACAAAAAATGCAAATATAGAATATTAGGAGTTGCCCACCAAAAAGGCAATGAAAATGTCCTTATTTTCAACATGGACGATACAGAAATACGAATACCGACAAGTACCAACGACGTATCCGCCCCCAATAACAACATGCCTGATACAATATCTGATTCTAAGAGTGTGTTAGCTTATCCTGCCGACTGGATGAATAGCTTCGGTAATAATTACTATACTCAGTCTCAAGCGCCAGAATTAACAGAATTTACAGCAGACAAAAACTGGCAGACTGCTTCAGAAAGTAAACCTTATAAAGAACCCGAGCTACAAACCACTCCCAAAGAAACCATTATACAAAATATAAAGAATATTATTACAGAAATTAAAGGAGACACCCAATGAGCGAGCAACCTATAAATCAATGGAATATGACTACAGAACCTTCTGATATGATGAAAATCAACACACCTATGCCAATAACAGTCGCGCCCAGCCCCTCAAATCAAATGGAAGTCATTGACGATGATTCTTTCAGCTATGACGGTTATCAAGTTGTACGTGGCGAATTCTTCGCTCATATTTACGAACCTTCGTTTACGTTTAATAACTACAAGGTATCTGTAAATACCGCCTGCATAAAAAATCTACCCGATGTCGAATATGTGCAAATATTAGTCAATTCCATTGAAAAAAAACTGGCTGTCCGTCCCTGTCGAGAAGAAGAAAAAGACTCTTTTCGTTGGTGTTCCTCTGGAAAAAAGCGTTCGCCAAAACAAATCACCTGTCGAATTTTCTTTGCTAAAGTGATATCTCTCATGGACTGGAATCCTAATTATCGGTACAAGATTCTCGGCAAACTAATTCGTTCTGGCAATGAAATACTGTTCATTTTCGATTTAACTTCACCTGAAATATTTCCTCGTACTCTAAAAGACAATGGAACTGTAACCACTGCTAGGACACCTTCTTATCCTGAAGAATGGAAGAATCAGTTCGGTATTCCAGTGGAAGAACATCAAAAATCAATGCAAGTCAATATATTTGAAGGCTACGCAGTATTTGACATACAAGAAAAGAAGAAGGCAACTGATAAATCCATAGAAAAAGCAAAAGAACCATCAACAGCAGAAAGTGAGGAAAAATCCTATGAACAACAAACACTCTTCCCATCCACTAATATGTATTGACTTTAAAAAGAATCGTATACGAATCCACCGCAATACACTCCGTCAAATTGGTAACCCAGAATATATTCAACTTCTTGTTAATCCTGATCAAAAAATGATAGGTATAAAGGCTAGTTGTGCGGAGGATAAATTGGCACATAAAGTTAAGGATTATTTTGTCATCAATGGTAACAGTTATGAATTGTACAGCCGAGAATTACTATATTCACTTTCCCAACTTAACCTTTCTTGGGAGAAATTTAACATTTTTCGTTTAGAAGGCAATATTTACCCAGATAAAAAAATAGCTCTATTTTCCATGGATAACATCATCACAAAACTGCCACAAACAGAATTCAAATCAGAAATAATGGGAGATGAGTATGCGCAATTATAGTATATATACATTAAAAACAAAACTAGAATTCACCAATTTGTATCAATATCTCAGTGAAAAAGATTATAAACAACTTGAACAACAGATATTATGTCATTCCTATCACACCCCCATCTGCACATGGAATGGTATTGTCATTAATGGTATAGAAGCATATGAATTATTTCGTAAACACAGTATTCCTTTCCGAATAAAAAGACTCCATTTTTCCAGTAAAGAAGATGTAATTTCATGGATATGTACTGACCAACTTAAACGAGAGGATTTAACCAATATCAATAAAAAATACCTGATTGGGAAAAAATATGATGCTGAAAAAATTATAGTTTCAAGACAACTTTCATCTACGAATAAATCTCATATTTCCGGTGCAAGCATCGCAGCAAAAAAAATATCCGAAGAATGTAATGTAGCAATGGCTACCGTTTACAAATATTCTGCTTACAGTAGTGCACTAGATATAATTGATGAAAAAGTTCCGGATTTTGTCAAACGAGTTCGTTCTGGTCAACTCTGGATTTCCCAAGCTAATATTATTGAGCTTTCAGGATTACCAAAAGAGCAACTTTTAAGTCTAAATAACTACCTTCTTGCCGAAAAGATAGAACATCTCAGTTATCATGATATGAAAAGGGAATTACTATGGAATAATTACGCCAAACCGATGTTAAGGAAAGAATCTTCCGTTTCTATTCCTTCAATACGCAACCTGCCACAATTTGATCCAGATGCGGAAATTGCAAGTCTTACATTGACGATTCCCTCGTGGAACAGTTCTATCGAAAGAGTATTAAAAGTTTCAGATTTTAAAATTGCATCTGATACAGCAAAATATAAGCTTAAATATCAGCTTATGTGTCTAATATCAACCACAAATAATATTTTAAAAAAATTGGAGGAAATATAATTATGGATGGAAATACCGAAGATTTACAAAAGTTTGTTCCCCAAGTGCATTTTGAGCAAATACCTATTAAAAATTTATGTTCAAATCAAGATTATCAACGTAATCTTTCCATCAAACACGTTCAGCGTGCTGCAGCTAATTTTGATCTTTATCAGATAAACCCTGTAAAAGTAAGTAGACGTGATGGGATAAATTATGTGTTCAACGGACAACACACTATAGAGATTGTTGCTCTCGTCTCTGGATCAAGAGAAACTCCTGTCTGGTGTATGGTTTATGATGATCTTGTTTACACCCAAGAAGCAGATATTTTTGCAAATCAGATGAAATATGTCAAATCGTTATTACCTTATGAAATATTCATGGCTAATATTGAAGCTGGTAATGATAGAGAACTTATTATTCGTGACCTTGTTGAATCATATGATCTCACTATTACTTCTTCCTCTCGCCCCGGAGGTATATGTGCTGTATCCACTTTAATTAATATCTATGAAAAATATGGTTTTCACACTCTTGATCGTGTTTTACGCCTTTGTGTTGCCACATGGGAAGGTGCGCCTATGTCCTTTAGTTCCAATATGCTTAATGCTATTGCCCGTCTGGATAATGCTTATGGAGAAACAATGAAAGATGACACCTTCAAAGAAAAAGTTGGGCGTGTCTCTGTCAGAGAAATCAGTCGTACTGCCAGAGAACGTCGTGCCGGTTCATTAGGATTCGCAGAAGCTCTTTTACTAGAATACAATAAAAAATCCAAGTATTCACTTCCTTTTGAGAAATTATACACTCATAAAACACCCAAAAAAAGAGAACCATCAACTGAAGATGAATCCGGTCAAAGTTCCACTCCAGAAGGTCAGTTAGATTTATTTTCTACGGATCAAGAGAATACTCAGGCTCTGCCAAACGAATAGCGCAGAGCCCTTCAGCCTTTAATTCTATCCATACTTTCAAAAGAACACCCTGCTTTAAGGCTCTCTTTCATGCAATCACTATTTTATCTTATCCCAAATTCATCAACCGCTCCATCCGCCACCTTATATATGAATACCCATTCCAAATATTTGCTTTTACCGGATACTCTTTCCTGTAAACAAATACAGTGTGATATTTAACAAAATGTATTCTACACCAATTATGTATATCTTTCATATATATGTTATTTATACCATTCATCCACTGTTCTAAAGCCCATATGTCTTTATCTGACACTAACTCCATTATGAACAGTACATTATAATATTGAATGACACCTACTCTCTTCCTTTCCTCTATTAACCTTTTACACAATAACCTATACTTAATGTTCATATCGTTCCTATGCCCCTCCCTCTAATCTACTACAATATGTTTATGGTTAATATCCCTTACAGCCAGTAAGGAATTATCCATCTTGTTGCTTAAGCTGTATAATGATGGAGCAATCGGTATATCGTCTTCCAATCTTGGACTTCGCGTCCGTAAATTAGACTGATAACCAGCTCCTCATTCGCAGCGTTCGTTTTATGCAGGTTGAATCGCCATAGGTGCATTCGCGTCACACCACAGTAGATTGAATAGGCAATGAGTAAAACTGGTATTTATCCATTGCAATAATCTTAAGGAGTGACAATTTATGAACGCAGTAGGTATCGATGTTTCAAAAGGTAAGAGTATGGTTGCTATCATGCGACCTTTCGGTGAAATTGTTTCCGCACCTTTCGAAATCAAACACACAGCCAGTGATATCCATTCACTTGTAGAACTCATCAACTCTGTTGAAGGGGAGTCCCGAATCGTGATGGAGCACACAGGACGTTATTATGAAGTCCTCGCCCATCAGCTTTCAAAGGCAAATCTTTTCGTCAGTGCCATTAACCCAAAACTTATCAAAGACTTTGATAATGATTCTCTTCGTAAAGTGAAATCTGATAAAGCGGATTCTGTTAAGATTGCCCGATATGCTCTTGACAAATGGCAAAATCTTAAACAGTATAATGTTATGGATGAATTACGCAATCAGCTCAAAACCATGAACCGTCAGTTCGGCTTTTACATGAAGCACAAGACGGCTATGAAAAATAATCTTATCGGCATCCTTGACCAAACCTATCCTGGTGTTAATACTTACTTTGACAGTCCTGCACGCAGTGACGGCAGCCAGAAATGGGTTGATTTTGCATCTACATACTGGCATGTGGACTGTGTCCGTAAAATGTCTCTGAATGCCTTTATCGACCATTATCAAAACTGGTGCAAACGTAAGAAGTACAACTTCAGCCAATCCAAAGCTGAGGAAATCTATGGAAAAGCAAAGGAACTTGTTCCTGTACTTCCTAAGGATGACATTACAAAGCTTATTATCAAGCAGGCTGTAAACCAGCTTAACAGTGCTTCTACAACCGTTGAATCACTACGCACACTTATGAATGAAACTGCATCCAAACTCCCAGAGTATCCTATTGTTATGGCGATGAAAGGGGTTGGTGCTTCGCTTGGTCCTCAATTGATGGCTGAGATTGGTGATGTTTCCCGTTTTACCCATAAAGGTGCTATTACTGCTTTTGCCGGTGTAGATCCTGGTGTTAATGAATCGGGAAGTTATGAACAAAAAAGTGTTCCAACTTCAAAACGAGGCTCATCTGATCTTAGAAAGACTTTATTTCAGGTAATGGATGTCTTAATAAAAACACACCCACAGGATGATCCTGTGTATCAGTTCATAGATAAGAAACGGGCACAAGGCAAGCCTTATTATGTCTATATGACTGCAGGTGCCAACAAGTTTCTAAGAATCTATTACGGACGAGTGAAAGAATATCTTTCATCTCTTCCAGAATCCTAATCATCATTATAATTCTCAGACCAGCACTGGTGTGGTGGTCTTATTTTGATACCTAATTTTCAACCTGTATAAAATTTTCAATGTTCTTCAATTTAGCCTTGACTTTTTATTTGCAGGCTATATTTTCCATCCTTATATACGTTATATATATAATTATTATATAGTACATATAATCGCCTGCAGCATATCAATGGTCTCAGGTCCGCGGACCTCTCCGACAATGATGCGATTAGGACGCATACGAAGTGCCGAGCGTATCAGCTCACGAATTGTGATCTCGCCAATGCCTTCCACATTGGCATTCCTGGCTTCAAGCCGCACAAGATTCGGAACATCCAGTATCTGCAATTCTGCGTTGTCCTCGATCGTAATGAGACGTTCTTCCTTTGGAATATATTGAGAGAGTGCATTCAAAAGTGTCGTCTTACCGGAGCCGGTTCCTCCGCTGATAAATATGTTATATCCGGACACAACCAGTTTTTTCAGCACTCCTGCTACTTCCTCGCTCAGAGCCTCCAATTCTACCAGCCTGTCCATCGTAATCTGTTCTTTCGGAAACTTACGAATCGTAACTACCGGTCCATTCAACGCCACCGGATACAGCACCACATTAACACGCGAGCCGTCAGCAAGTCTGGTATCTACGATCGGCGATGCCTCATTTACCAGACGGTTCGTCCCAGCCACAATCTGCTGAATCACATCATCCAGTTTGTCCCGAGATACAAAATGCCTGTCCGTCAGATACAGCCGTCCATGCTTTTCTACAAATATATTCTGCACTCCATTAATCATAACCTCTGTAATCTCATCATCCTCAATCAACTCCTGCAGCAAATCCAGCTTGCGAAACGCATTGAAAAGCTCCTTCCCAAGTCTTGCCTTTTCTTCCAACGGAATATATTCCACCGCACTTTCTTCTTCCAGCACACAAAATATCAGTTCCTGTAATTCTTCATCCTCTACTTCACGAGACAGATCCAGCCGCCCCAGTATTTTTGTTTTTAATGCTTCTTCTGACGTCACAGCGAATCATCCTTTCCCATAAACTGCCGTACCCATGTCGGCAAAGTGTTTCCTCGTACTGACAGAGCTTGGAAACAGCCAGCCTGTCTCCGGAAGTCATCATATAGACCTGGTCACAACTTTGTAAAATATCAAAGATTCCCTGAATACAGTCACCTATATCCAGAATCAACACATCGTAAATACTTCGTTCCAATATTTCCCGAAGCAGCCATAGCCATTCCTCTGTTGTCACTGTTTTCAGATCCTCTGGGTACGTCACCGGAGGAATATAATCCATCCCAGACATCTGCTGTACCAACGTAGTTATTAAGAGTCCCGGATTACCGATCTCCTGTTTTGCATAATACAGAAGCATCGACAGATTCCTTTCCTTTTCGTCTGCAAAGTGACCACCTATTCCGGCATATGGTTCCATATTCAGATACAGAACATTCGATTTCTTCGCAAGCTGTATACCATGCTTAATCGCCTGTGAGGTCTGTCCCAGTCTACGTATCGGGCTATAATATCCGATCAGCTGACCTCTGTTCTTTTTTCTCACAGCCCACAGATCTCCCATTCCACTCGCAGTCAATCCATCAACCAGACATGTATAGATGGCATCTGCTGACTGATAACGGTAGATCCGGGGCTTATGATCCGGAGGTGCACTTGTCTCAAAGACCGACAGATACATCACTTCCGGGATTGCATCCAATACTCCTTCCGTGAATTTCATATTTTCATCTGCCAGCAGAATATCAATCTTCGTATCCCGCCTCATTGACAGTACCTGCTCCGGGCTCTCACAGATCTTTACCTGTAATGACAGGTCTCTTTTCCCACCAAGGTACTCGGCAAGACGAGCAGCATATTCCGTTTCTGCATCGCAAATGACTAATTTTTTTCCACTCACCATCATCCTCCCTCCTTAAATTAATTTACATAAAGTATTTCTTTTTAGACTTTTCCTCCTTCTGTACTTTTCCATTTTTCAGTTACTTCTGTTTTGATTTCTGATCGACCTGATCAGATCACGAAACATAATCAGATTTTTCAACTAGATTCAACAACTCAGATACAAGTTTATGTAACTTGTAAGATGTATTATATTCTTACTTTTCGTAAAAGTCCACCACTTTTTTAAGAATATGTAAACATTGTATATTTTTCACAAAATGTGATATACGGAAATACCATAAAGCAACGCAACCCCAGGAATTCCAAGGGTTCCGCTTGTCAAAAAGCTAAATAGATTCATTCCAACCGCAACATTTATCCCCTGATAAGCAAGAAATTCATTTACAAAGAAAATCATACATACACCGACAAATGCACGCACAAAAAAGTTTACGATAAATCCCGGACGTTTTTCAGACATATATCCTTCTCCATTTCTGTTTTTATTACAGATATATGCTTCCCATACAAAAAAAAGAATGCATCCGCAGACACATTCTTTCTATCACATTCATTATTTACTTATAATTCTATCTCAATCTTTCTTCCCGACCGCTGATACTGATGGTATTTCACGCCCGCCGCATCAAACATCATCATAGACGCCTGCACCCTGCTGCTGCCATCGTATTTGTTGCAGTCATAAATGACCTCTTTAATTCCGCTCTGAATAATTGCCTTGGCACATTCATTGCAAGGGAACAGAGATACATATAATTTCGAGCCTTCCAGACTTCCGCCACGATAATTCAGGATTGCATTCAATTCACTGTGCACCGTGTAGAAATACTTGGTCTTTAGATCATCTTCCCCTTCCCTGACCCATGGAAACATGTCATCAGAACAACCTATCGGGAATCCGTTATAGCCCATAGATAAAATCTTATTATCCTGACTGACAATACAGCATCCCACCTGTGTATTCGGATCTTTCGAACGACTGGCCGACAGCTTGGCAACTCCCATAAAATACTCGTCCCAGCTGATATAGTCTTCTCTTTTCGTACTCATTACGCACCTCCGTTATCTCTATGTTATCTATAATTTTCTCTATACAGGCTCTATACATGAATTACCTGATGACCTGCCGCCTTCAACAGCCGGTTCATGATCGCGCTTCCAATGCCTTCTTCCTGAAATGCTTCACTATAAATCACATGGACTCCGTCTGAATCAAATTCACGCAGAACGCCGAACAGACCTGCCGCTATCGTGCGTTCATCCGCCCTCGTTCCAATACACTTAACATCGCCTGCCTGATATTGTTCCATCGTCTCAGCCGTTGCGATAATACCCGCCCGCATTCCATTTGCTACATGTTCTGCTGTCCGTTCATTAATATAGTTTACCACTGCGTCTGTGTCACCCTCTACAACCGTAAGCTGTGCCTTTGGTGCATAATGACGATACTTCATGCCCGGAGCTTTTGGTACTTCTTTACTGTCTGGCTTGATCAATGTATGATCTACTGCAACCGTTCCAACTACACCCTCAAACATTTCTTTGGTAATTGCTCCCGGTCTCAAAATCATCGGTGGATCTACGGTCACATCCAGAATCGAAGATTCCACTCCGATATCCACCGGTCCACCATCCACGATCATATCAATCTTACCAGTCAGATCTTCTTCCACATGCTGTGCAGTCGTCGGGCTCGGTCTTCCTGAAGTATTAGCACTTGGTGCGGAAATGTATCCACCGCCAGCCAATATGAGATCTCTCGCTATCGGATGATCTGGCATACGAACCGCCACGGTATCCAGTCCACCGGTTGTTCCATGCGGCACCAGGTCACTCTTCTGAAATATCATCGTAAGCGGTCCCGGCCAGTACTTCTCTGCTACTTTTTTCGCTGCTTCCGGAATCTCTGTCACGATCTTCGGCAGATCCTTCATATCTGCAATATGCACGATCAGCGGATTGTCCGATGGTCTTCCTTTTGCGGCATAAGTCTTCATAGCCGCCTCTTCATCTAATGCATTGGCACCCAGTCCATATACTGTCTCTGTCGGGAATGCAACAAGTCCGCCTTTTTTCAAAATATCTCCGGCCTGGCAAATGATATCTGCTTCCGGATGTTCTTTATTTACTTTCCTAATTATTGTCTTCATTCGTTTCTCTCGCTTTCTTAACCCTCAGTATAACACGCTTTTTTTTATTTTTCCATATAAGCCTTTATTCCTGCCACAATCGCTTCTGCGACTTTTTTTTGATACTCCTCCTGCTTTAATAAGCCAGCCTCTTCTGCGTTGGTTAAGAATCCACACTCTACAATAATTGTAGGACTTTCCGTTCGTTTCAGCAGATAATATGTATCATTTGCTTTCGCCTTTCTATGATTCGTATCATCCAATACCAGCAAAGATTCCTGCATGATTTCTGCTGCCTTCTTTCCTTCCCCTGAATGCGTATAATAAAACACCTGTGCTCCTTTAATCTCTTCCTGTGGATAGCTGTTCTGATGAATGCTGACCGTCAGCAATGGTTTCTCTTTGTTAATCTGCTCTACTCTCATTTTCATATCACCGATTTTAGTTTTTTCTCCACTATCTTCTGACAGCATCTCATCCTTTTCTCTGGTCATTACAACTTCAATTTTTTCCTTTTCCAATAACTCTTCCACATATTGCGCGATTGCCAGGTTCACTTCCTTTTCTTCCAATCCATTAATTCCGATCTTTCCGGGATCAGAACCCCCATGCCCGGCATCCACAACCACTTTATTTCCAGCGACATCTTTTACGTTGTCACTCGCCGCATATCTGCTTACTTTTCTGCTGGCAAATATCAGCCCAGCTAACAATAATACTGTAATCATCAATTCTATTTTCTGACGCAAAAAAATATCCTCCGATGGCTTATATCAATTAAATATATGCCTCTCGGAGGATATCTATTCATTTCCACTTACCTGTTAATATCAGACCTTACTTTCTTAGCTCTGATATCAGTTCACATACTTAAGGATTACATCCCAGATATCAGATGTCTCTTGTCCCAGACGCCATGCGGCCGAACCCGCCAGATTGTAATCTTTGATAAGCTGCAGCTTAGGTGCCAGCGATTCCGCATCTTCCAGCCATACTTCATAAGTACTTCCGTCAGCTTCCCAGGTCGCATAATTCTGTTTGGTCTTATCATCCCATTCAGCAGTGACGCCAACCTGCTCTACTACGGTCTGTGCTTCTGCCATACCGTACGCTGTACTTTCTACATTCATAGTATAGTCTTCATTATCCGTCCCTTTTGCTTTTGCCAGTTCCGCATCGGTCTTCGGCGTCTCTTTCCACACTCTCGTAAAGAATGGGATACCACTGATCACCTTCTCTGACGGAACTTCTTTGACCGTCTGTTCTACACCATTTTTCACATAATCATAAGATGCCACAGATCCGGCTTCCGGTGAGCCGCCATAATGCTCATCATATCCCATGATGACTACATAGTCTGCAAATACACCCTGCTCTTTTCTGTGATACTGCTGATTATATGCCTGTGGTACATAGTTATCCACAGAGAGCACCAGCCCATTCTGACGACACTTTACAGACAATTCGCGAATAAACTGAATGTAATGTTCGCCACACTTCTCTGAAATCTTCTCAAAATCTACATTAATACCATCAATGCCCGTCGACAACGCTGTTGAGATCAGCTGATTAATGAGATTCGTTCTGCTTGACGTATGACTGAGCAGTTCATAGGATTCATCATATGAATCAATGCCTCCGTCAAAATCACGGATTGCGGCCCATACTTCAATATTAGCCTGATGTGCATAGTTCACAACTTCTGTACTGGCAATAGATTCCAGATCACCATCTGTATCTGCCACATGGAACCATGTCGGTGATAATGTAGTAAGTCCTTTTGTCTGTGCAATCAACTGCAGAATGCCGCTGTTAGCATCCGAATTAGTCACATTACTCCAGGCCATATTGATCGTATAATCTTTGGAAATATTCGTATATTCCGGTTCTTTAAAGTCTCTGGAAATCTTTTCTTTTGTAACATCCTTCAACGATCTCTTGGCAATGTATCCAATAAATCCATCTTCTGTACGAACTTTCTTCCAGTCACCTTCGTCCTCGATCACGCGTACCTTGTCGTTCTTCTTTACTTCTGTAAGGATCGGGCTCTTCACACCACCCTGATACCGTACCTGTGTGTCACGTTTTACCTGAGCCACATCAACACTTCCAGTCTCGGTATTCACCATTACACGACTCGGCTTATCGTATACTTCAAAATCCATATTCGTATACTGCTTAACAAAATCAAGTGCAACATAAGCTGTACTTCCTTCAGCCTTTACAATGACATACTCTTCGCTGTTCTTCTCTTTTCCAACAGAATAATCCTTGCTTCCCACGCCAACAGATACTACTCCATTCGGCAATGTATACAGCAACGTATTCTCATTCGGATCCCAGTAGAATCTTTCATTGATATAATCCCGTACGACGGAATATTCCACATACGCCTTACCGTCCGTAATCATCCCTTTCGAATCTATGATCTGATTATTCACAACAATAGCAAGCTGATTATCATTTTCAACCCCATAATATTTATTCAAATCAGCAGTCTCTTTCGATGGTCCATACTTCTTCCATAATAAAAGCGCTGCAATAGTACCTACTATTAATATGATCAGAATAATCATCTTCAGTAACAGATTACGCTTACGTCTACGGCGTGTCTGTCTCCTTCCCCGTCGTCGTCTTCTTCTCCTCTGATCCATAATCTACCTCCCTGTTATCTTTTTTCATTATACCAACAAAAAACCGGAGCGTCATTATATATTTCGACATTTTATGAATTAGTTAGAGGGTATTTACATTTCCTTATTAGTAATCTGATGAAAATACAATTCTTTAATGTCACCATTTTCATTAAGCACATAATCCCGCATATATCCCGTATTTTCCCGCAGCATATGTGCACGCACGATCTGTGTCGGACTTGCCGGGCTGCCTTCCATTTCCATATAGACTCCCTGCTTCTCATATTGATACAGTTCATTGAAAAGCTTCTGATATTCTTTTTCTTCTGATGTCATGGGTTCCTCCCTCAATGCATCGACTCCCAGCGCAGGACTACGTATAAATAAATGACCGGATGTGCATTGTGATATATTGCCGGTACAGAAAATACGATACACTGCATATAATATTATTAGGCATGGATATGTTGTTGAAAAATCTCTGATGTTTTGAAAATTCGAATACTGATTATAATCTGATTTGTTGAAAGTACTCCTGTCTGGGAATACTATTTTCTGTACGGCTATTATAAATGATTTCTTATGTCTACGCAAGACTATTTTTAGATTATTGGTGTAAAGAAATTGTTAGTTGAATAAAGAAAATAAAAATGAGAGTAATCACTTTCTAAGGTATAATGGTTTCGACGAAAAAAACATATATCAAAGGAGGATTACTCTCATGG